>CANFNO010000292.1 GCA_947447845.1 Burkholderiales bacterium
ACATACCGACCAACATCGTGGTGCAGTGCCAGGACGGACGCAGTCAGCACAGCAACCGAGACGTGGCCTGGAAGCGCCTGCGTTCACGCCTGTATGACTTCGAGATGCGCAAACGCCAGGCCGAGCAGCAGAAGCTCGAAGACACCAAGACCGACGTGGGCTGGGGCCACCAGATCCGCAGCTACGTGCTGGACAACAGCCGCATCAAAGACCTGCGCACCAACGTTGAAGTGTCCGCCACGCAAAAGGTGCTGGATGGCGACTTGGATGTGTTTATTGAAGCATCGCTAAAGCAGGGCGTTTAATGCGTATCGAAGCCTTAATCTTCGACATGGACGGCACCATGGTCGACTCCATGCCGTCACACACCGAGAGTTGGCAAATGTTGGCGCAGCGACATGGCATCGCAGTCGACCTGCCCGAGCTGATGCGCCGCACCACCGGGCGCACAGGCCTGGAGTGCATGCGCATCCTGTTTGAGCGCGATCTGTCGGACGCCGAGGCCTTTGCTTATGTGCAGGAAAAGGAAATCCTGTACCGCGAAATTTTTGCGCCCAAGTTTGCTGAGGTGCAGGGCTTTAGTGCCTTTGCTACTGCCGCCCGCGCACGCGGCCTGCAGATTGGTGTGGGCACAGCCGGAGACAAGCACAACGTGGCTTTTGCCTATGCCAACCTCAAACTACGGCCCTTGCCCGCCGTCGCAGTGGGTGGCGATGAAGGCCTGCCTGGCAAACCCGAGCCGGCCATCTTTCTGGAAGTGGCGCGGCGCCTGGGCGTGGACCCGGCCCATTGCATCGTTTTTGAAGACGCACCTCTGGGTATTGAGGCCGCACGACGCGCTGGCATGCGCGCTGTGGGCATCTGTACCGGGCACACACCAGAACAACTGGCAGGTGATCACGTACTGGCGCATGCCAAGCATTTCACCGAACTAACAAACAATAATTTTTTGGAGAAACACCATGTTGCAAAGCTTTAAAGGCGACGGTGCGCCAAGCGCGCCGATCACCATCCTGCGCGAGGCCTACAGCGCCCCGGCTTTCTGGATTGACACGGTAGACCTGTGTTTCGATCTGGACCCGGCCAAGACCCGCGTGCTCAACAAAATGACACTGCGCCGCAACCCGGACGTGCCCGCACAGGCACTCCGGCTGGATGGCGAAGAGCTGAATCTGTCGCGCGTCTTGGTCAACGGGGCCGGCACGTCTTTCAAGATGGATGGCGACAAACTGGTGCTGGAAAACCTGCCCGAAGGGCCAGAGCCCTTTGCGCTGGAAATCTTCACCACCTGCATGCCGTCCAAGAACACCAAGCTGATGGGCCTGTATGTCAGCAACGACTCGTTCTTTACCCAATGTGAAGCCGAAGGCTTCCGCCGCATCACTTACTTCCTGGACCGCCCCGACGTGATGGCCAGCTACACCGTCACGCTGCGCGCTGACAAGGCCAAGTTCCCGGTGCTGCTGTCCAACGGCAATCTGGTGGAACAAGGCGAGATGGAAGACGGCCGCCACTTTGCCAAATGGGTGGATCCACACAAGAAACCCAGCTACCTGTTTGCCCTGGTCGCTGGCCAATTGGTCAGTCGCGAGCAGCGCATCACATCGCGCGCGGGCAAAGACCATTTGCTGCAGGTCTATGTGCGCCCGGGCGATCTGGACAAGACCGAGCACGCCATGAATTCGCTGATGGCGTCTGTCGCCTGGGACGAAGCGCGCTTTGGATTGCCGCTGGATCTGGAGCGCTTCATGATCGTGGCCACCAGCGACTTCAACATGGGCGCCATGGAAAACAAGGGCCTGAACATCTTCAACACAAAGTACGTGTTGGCGAATCAGGCCACCGCCACCGATGTGGATTATTCCAACATCGAAAGCGTGGTCGGTCACGAGTATTTCCACAACTGGACCGGCAACCGCATCACCTGCCGCGACTGGTTTCAACTGTCACTCAAAGAAGGCCTGACAGTCTTCCGCGATCAGGAATTCAGCCAGGACCTGTGCGCGGACCCCAGCGCCCGCGCCGTCAAGCGCATCGAAGACGTGCGCGTGCTGCGCACCGCCCAATTTCCGGAAGACGCGGGCCCCATGGCCCACCCGGTGCGGCCCGACAGCTACATCGAGATCAACAACTTTTACACCGTCACGATTTACGAAAAAGGTGCGGAAGTGGTGCGCATGATGCAGACACTGGCCGGTGCCCAAGGCCTATCTGGCCGAAAGGGTTTCGAGCGTGGCATGAAGCTGTACTTCGAGCGTTTTGATGGTCAAGCCGTGACCTGCGACGACTTTGCACAAAGCATTGCCGAAGCCAACCCCGAGTCACCACTGGCCAAGCTGCTACCCCAGTTCAAACGCTGGTACAGCCAGGCCGGTACACCTCGCGTGGCAGCACGCGGCGAATACGATGCGCAGGCGCAGACCTACACGCTGCACTTCAGCCAGAGCTGCGCACCCACCATCGGCCAGGCCGACAAACAGGCATTTGTTATTCCGATCAGTTTGGGCCTGGTGGGCGCTGCCAGCGGCAACGCCCTGCCCCTGCACATCGCCGGCACAGTGGCGCCCATCGAAGGCAGTCACTTGTTTGTGATGACAGCGCAAGCCGAAACACTCACTTTCGAGAACGTCGCCGAAGAACCTGTGCCTTCCATCCTGCGCGGCTTCTCCGCGCCGGTGATGCTGGACTTTGAATACAGCGATGCCCAGTTGCTGACCCTGCTGGCCAACGACCCGGACCCGTTCAACCGCTGGGAGGCTGGTCAACGCCTGGCCGTGCGCAGCGCGACGACGGCTATTGCATCGGGCACCGCGGACGCGGCTCTGAACGCAGCCTATCTGGACGCCATGCGTGCGGTGCTGCGCCACCCCACACTCGACGCCGCATTCAAAGAGTTGGTGCTGACGCTGCCTTCCGAAACCTATATCGCCGAGCAACTTGCCGTGGTGGATCCCCAGCGCATCCATGCAGTGCGCGAAAGCATGCGTCTGCAACTTGCCACGGCCTTGCAATCCGACTGGGAATGGGCCTTCGCTTCGCACCAGGAAAACGGCGCCTACACACCCGATCCAGTCTCCAGCGGTCGCCGTGCCCTGGCAGGCATGGCGCTCAACTTTCTCTGTCTGGCGGCATCGCAAAGTGGCGATAGCGTCTGGCCCGGCAAGACACTGCAGCGCTTCAAGGACGCCGGCAATATGACCGACCGCTTCAACGCTTTGCAGGCTCTGGTCAGCAGCGGCCACGAATTGGCAACAGGTGCACTGACGGCCTTTCATGCCATGTTCAAGGACGAAGCACTGGTGCTGGACAAGTGGTTCGCACTACAGGCCGGCGCACCGGATCGTGGTGGCAATGTGCTGCCGGCCGTGCGCCAGTTGATGGCCCACCCCGACTTCAATCTGCGCAACCCGAACCGCGCGCGAAGCGTGATCTTCAGCTACTGCAGTGCCAACCCTGGCGGCTTTCACCGTGCGGATGCAGCCGGATATGTCTTCTGGAGCGAGCGCGTGATCGAACTCGACGCCACCAACCCGCAAGTGGCCGCTCGCCTTGCACGCGCCATGGACCGCTGGAAGCGCCTGGCCGAGCCCTACCGCAGCGCTGCCTGTGAGGCGCTCAAGCGCGTGGCAGCCAAAAGCGAACTCAGCAACGACGTGCGCGAAGTTATCGAACGCGCAATGGCAGATTGATGGTGCCCCAAGGCTAAACCTTTCAACTTTTCAGGAAACCCCATGGCACCCAGAATTTCACTCACACGCTACTTGGTCGAAGAACAACGCATCGATGGCTCCATCCCGGCGCAGTTGCGTCTGCTTTTGGAAGTGGTGGCCAGGGCTTGCAAAAGTATCAGCCTGGCCGTTAACAAGGGTGCCTTGGGCGGCGTGCTCGGCGTCTCCGAGGGAGAGAACGAAAACATCCAGGGTGAAATCCAGAAGAAGCTGGACATCATCGCCAACGATGTGCTGATCGAAGCCAACGAATGGGGCGGCCACCTTGCGGCGATGGCTAGCGAAGAAATGGAAGGCATCCACGTCGTGCCCAACCGCTATCCGCAAGGCGAATACCTGCTGCTGTTTGATCCCCTGGATGGCTCCAGCAACATCGACGTGAATGTGAGCATCGGCACCATCTTCAGTGTGCTCAAAAAGCCTGAAGGTGCGGGTGTGTCGGAACAGGACTTCTTGCAAGCGGGTGCAAAGCAGGTCGCAGCGGGCTACTGCATTTACGGTCCGCAAACCACGCTGGTACTGACGGTGGGCGACGGTGTGGCTATGTTTACGTTGGATCGCGAACAGGGCTCATTCGTGCTGACCCAACGCAATCTCACCATCCCGGAAGACACCAAAGAATTTGCCATCAACATGAGCAATATGCGGCACTGGGACGAGCCAGTGAAGCGCTATATTGACGAATGCCTGATGGGCAAGACCGGTCCACGTGGCAAAGATTTCAATATGCGCTGGATTGCCAGCATGGTCGCCGATGTGCACCGCATCCTCACACGCGGTGGCGTGTTCCTCTACCCCTGGGACAAGCGCGAGCCTGAGAAGGCCGGCAAATTGCGCCTGATGTACGAGGCCAACCCCATGGGCTGGCTAGTCGAGCAAGCAGGTGGTGCTGCCAGCACCGGCACGCAACGCATACTGGACATTGTTCCAAACCAACTACACCAGCGTGTCAGTGTCATTCTGGGTTCCAAGAACGAAGTAGCGCGCGCAGCGAGCTATTTCACACCGGTATAATTTAAGCCTTAGTGCCGCTTTAGCTCAGTTGGTAGAGCAGCTCCTTCGTAAGGAGAAGGTCGACAGTTCGATTCCGTCAAGCGGCACCATTAAACATAAGGGTTAGCAGTTAAATAAC
>CANFNO010000293.1 GCA_947447845.1 Burkholderiales bacterium
GTTGGGCTTTCCGCCGGATGGTTTCCCCAAAGCTTTGGAGCACAAGGTTCTCAAGGGCGAAGCGCCCATGAAAGGCCGCGCCGGTGACCACCTGCCCCCGGTCGATCTGGAAGCCAAACGCGCGGAGGCCGAACACGCCATTGGCCGCAAGTTGAGCGATACCGATCTGGCTTCGTATCTGATGTACCCCAAGGTGTTCAAGGACTATGCCGAGCACCGCCGCGAGTACAGCGACGTATCCCTGCTGCCAACTTCACCTTTCTTCTACGGCCTGCTGGACCGCGAGGAAATTTCCATCGACATTGCCAAGGGCAAAACCCTGGTGGTGCGCCAGACCGGACGCTCGGACGCGGTGGACGAGGAGGGCAAGATCAAGGTCTTGTTCGAGCTCAACGGCCAGCCGCGTACGGTGCGTGTGCCTAAAGCCGGGGTTTCCGGTGGCCATGCAAAGGCCAAAGCAGAGGAAGGCAACGCCAACCATGTGGGCGCACCGATGCCCGGTATGGTGGTAACGGTGGCGGTGAAAGTGGGGCAGCAGGTGCACAAGGGCGATCCGCTCTTGTCCATGGAGGCCATGAAGATGGAAACCATGCTGACGGCAGACCGCGATGCGACCGTTCACGCCATCCACGTGCGTGCCGGGGAGACCATCAACGCCAAGGATTTGCTGCTGGAACTGCGCTAAGTCAATCAAAAAGGGCCTTTCCAGGCCCTTTTTGTGTCATGCAAGCTCCATGTAGCCTTGCTAGCATACACTGGTAGAAACCCTTAGTAACCGTGCTTGGGGTGCTCACTGGAAAATACATATGTTTTCGCTCTTCAGCCTCAGTCCCCTTCACAACCGCCTGCCCGCTGATCTGGAAACGCATAGCAAGCAATCCAATCGCTTGCTGACCAGCGCTGCGCACCATCGCCAGAAGATTTCCAAGTCGCAAGTCAAACGCAGCCTGGAGATGGCCCGTGACCTGGCGATAACGCAACAAACGCTGCTGGCATCCATCGGAAGTGGCTCCGCCCTGAAGCTGGCAACTGAATATGGACTGGACGCGGCCCAGCGTCTTGCCCTCACCGTGGATGTGTTGCGTGAACGCGGCAACATTGACAAGGAACACGAAGACGCGGGCACGCCACCGGTGCTGGACTACGCCTACGAAGTGGTCGTCGATGGCCGCACGCTAGAGCGCCCGGTGAACTACCAGTTGCTCAAAATCCTGGCCCCCAAGGGCGTGAAAGTGGTGGAGGCCAAGCGCCCCTACATGATCATTGATCCGCGTGCCGGTCACGGGGCCGGTATTGGTGGCTTCAAACCTGATAGCCAGGTTGGCGTGGCTCTGCGCGCCGGGCACCCGGTGTATTTTGTGGTCTTTCGTCAGCACCCGGAGCCCGGCCAGACGCTGGTCGACGTCATGCATGCCGAGGCCGGTTTCCTGCGCGAAATCGCACGACGCCATCCTGAATCCAACAAGCCTGTCGTCGTAGGCAATTGCCAGGGTGGCTGGGCCACGCTGATTCTTGCGGCGGCCAATCCTGAACTCAGTGGCCCTCTGGTGCTCAATGGCGCACCGGTCGCCACCTGGTCAGGCCAGATCGGCGAAAGCCCGATGCGCTACAACGGCGGTTTATTGGGCGGCGTCATGCCGGCCATGCTGATTTCGGACTTGGGTGGTGGCGAATTTGATGGTGCGCACTTGGTCTCCAATTTCGAGATGCTCAACCCCAGCCGCAACTTCTTCGGCAAGTACTACGACTTGTTTGCCGACGTGGACAACAAGCGCGAGAGCTTTCTGGAGTTCGAGAAATGGTGGGGCGGCTACCACTTCACCAACGAAGCAGAAATTCGCTGGATCGTGGAGACGCTGTTTGTCGGCAACAAGCTGGCACGCGGCAAAGCCGAACTGGAGCCGGGCAAGTTGCTCGATCTGAAGTCCATCCGCTCGCCGATCATTGTGTTTGCCAGCCGGGGTGACAACATCACGCCGCCGCAGCAGGCCTTGAACTGGATTGTGGACACCTTCATCGACGAGCAGGAAATCCGCATCCGGGGCCAGCGCATCGTCTACATGGTGCACGACAAGGTGGGCCACCTGGGAATTTTTGTGTCGTCCTCGATCGCGCGCAAAGAGCACACCGAGATGACCTCCACGCTCAAGACCATTGAGGCGTTGGCGCCTGGCCTCTACGAGATGAAGATTGACGAAACCGCAGGCGACGAGGGCAACGAGCATTTCTTTGTCAGTTTCCATGACCGCAAGATGCACGACATCCTGACCACGGTTCAAAACGACCGCGAGCAGGAAAAAGACTTTGCCGCAGTGGCCCGCCTGTCGGAACTGGGTGCACAAACCTATGACATGGCGCTGCGTCCGGTGCTGCAAAGCATGGTTACCCAGCAGTCTGCTGACGCTTTGCGTGACAGCCATCCGTCGCGGGTGAGCCGCAAGCTGTTCTCGGATGCCAATCCCCTGCTGCCCATGATGGCGCCGCTGGTGGAGTGGGCTCGCGACAACCGTCAAAAGACGACGCCGGACAACCCGTTTTTGGCCGTGGAGCGACTGATGGCCAACAGCGTGATGCAGGCCATGGACTTGATGCGCGACCTGCGCGACGCAGCCTATGAAAACACCTTTCTAGCGATCTACGGCACGCCCATGATGCATTCGCTGGGTAAGGTCGGTACGGACGAGCAAGCTGCTGAAGAAACAGGCGATTTGCGCCATATGCCTGAGGTGATGAAAGCCCTTGCCGCCATGGAGCATGGCGACCTGGGCGCTGCCGTGATCCGCATGCTGGTGCTGCTGGCCGGTTCACGCGGTTCCGTGCGCAAGGACCGTTTGGAGCGTTCGGCCCAGGTTCTCAACAGCACCGAACCCTTCAAGTCCATGGGTGCTGAGCGCCGGGCCGAGTTGATTCAACAGCAATCCATCATTGCCGAGTTCGAGCCCGAGCGTGCCATTGAGACCCTGGCCGTGCTGCTGAAGAATTCGGAAGACCGCCTTTCAGCGCTGGACGTGGTGAACCATATCCTGGGTGCGCGCGCCGAGATGGAGCCGCACTCGCTGGAATTGATCCAACGCATGGAAACTTTGCTGGGTGCGTCTGACAATGGAGTCAGCACCCGCGCAGTGGCAAAAAAATCAACGGTCAAGAAAGCAGCCACACCCCGATAGGCTGCACCGTCCAGAATCGCCGCGCGGCTTGCGCTAGGAGCCCTTTGTATGAAATCCAAAATTGTCTCTGCAGCCGACGCGGTTGCCCTCATTCACGAAGGAGACACGCTGGTGTGCTCCGGTTTTGGTGTGGTGGGTGTGCCGGATGAATTGCTGGTGGCGCTGGAAAAGCGATTCCTGGACACCGCGCAGCCGCGCAATTTGCACCTGCTGTTCGGCGGTGGCCCTGGCGATGGAAAAGACCAGGGCCTGAACCGCATTGCCCACGAGGGGCTGATCGCCTCGGCCATTGGCGGCCACTGGGGCCTGGTACCCAAGGTGGGAGCCATGGCCATGGCGAACCAGATTGAGGCCTATAACCTGCCGCTGGGCGTGATCTCGCATATGTACCGCGATATCGCTGCCGGCCTTCCCGGCAATCTCACGCCGGTGGGGTTGGGCACTTTTGTAGACCCGCGCTTGCAAGGCGGCAAGATCAACGCCCGCACCACCCAAGACATTGTTGAAGTGACCACGCTGGGTGGCCGCGAACTGTTGTTCTACAAGGCGCCCAAACCCAATGTGGCCTTTATCCGCGCCTCGATTTCAGACCCCGATGGCAATTTGTCACTCGAGCGGGAAGCCCTGACGCAGGACGTGCTGGCGATTGCCATGGCCGTCAAGAACTCCGGTGGTGTGGTGATTGCGCAGGTCGAGTTCATCACCGAGTCTGGTGCGATGCTGCCCCGGCGCGTCAAAGTGCCCGGCATCCTGGTGGACTGCGTGGTGGTGGCACGGCCCGAGTTCCACAAGCAAACCTATGGCACGCCCTATAGCCCGGCACTGTCCGGCGAAATGCGCGTGCCACTCGACGCACTGCCGCCCATGCCCTTTGATGAGCGCAAGGTGATTGCACGCCGCGCCGCCTTCGAGTTGATGCCCAACGCGGTGGTCAACCTCGGCATCGGCATGCCCGAAGGGGTGGCCGATATCGCCAACGAAGAACGTTTGCTGCGCTACATGACGCTCACCGCCGAACCAGGCGTGGTGGGTGGTGTGCCCGGTAGCGGCATGAATTTCGGCTCCAGCACCAACGCGACGGCGCAGCTGGACATGAACCAGCAGTTCGACTTTTACGATGGCGGTGGCCTCGATCTGGCGGTGCTGGGGCTGGCCGAATGCGACGCGCGCGGCAACATCAACGTCAGCCGCTTTGGCCCGCGTCTGGCTGGCGCTGGTGGCTTTATCAACATCACGCAAAACAGCCGCACCGTGATCTTCATCGGCACCTTTACTGCCGGCGGTCTGGATGTCAAAGTGGGTGACGGCAAACTCACCATCGTCAAAGAAGGCAAGTTCCGCAAGTTCGTGGAGAAGATCGAGCAAGTCACCTTCAGCGGCGAATACGCGGCGCGCATGGGCAAGAAGGTTCTGTACATCACCGAGCGCTGCGTGCTGACTCTGACAGCCGAAGGCCTCGAGTTGACGGAAGTGGCGCCCGGCGTGGACATCGAGCGCGATATCCTGCCCTACATGGCTTTCAAGCCCATCATTCGCAATGTGCAGTTGATGGATGCCCGCATCTTCCGCGATGAGCTGATGGGCCTTAAAGACACGATTCTTTCCATCTCGCTGCTGGAGCGCATTTCGTACCAGCCCGAGCGCAACCTGTTGTTCCTCAACTTCCAGGGTCTCA
>CANFNO010000294.1 GCA_947447845.1 Burkholderiales bacterium
CAGGCCGACCTGCACCCGGGCGGGCTCAGCGTGTAAGGGCTGCGCCGCGCCATCCCCATCTGCTGCTCCGGTTTCCGTTCCTGTAGCGACGAAGGCGACGGCGCCTTGCAGCGCCGCACTGAGTTCGGCATGGGTTTGCGTGGCATTGCTCAGGTCCAGCGCCTCGCTCTCCTCGATTAGCGGACAAACCCAATACACCTGGCGCCCTTCGGCTATCTGGGCGCGTATGCGCTCCACCACCTCGCCACGCCTATGTTCGTGGATCACCTTGGTGATGATGGGCGTGCGCCCGGGTGGCAATTCGTCCAGTGTGGAGACATCCAGATCGGCGTAATAACTCATGGCCAGGGTTCGCGGGATGGGCGTGGCCGTCATCATCAGCAGATGCGGCTCAAAGGGATGGGCCTTTTGCTCTGACCGGACCTCAGCGTGCGCTGCGGCGCTCTGGGTGGTCGCAGCGTCATCCGCATTGGCTGCACCCGAGCCCACGCTGGCCTTGCTGCGCAATGCCAGACGCTGCGCAACGCCAAAGCGATGCTGCTCGTCAATGATGGCCAGCGCCAGATTCTGAAAACGCACCTTGTCTTGAATGACGGCGTGGGTACCGACCACTAGTTTTGCCTCGCCGCTCTCGATCATGGCCAGCGCCTCGCGCCGCGCCTTGGTCTTCTGGCTGCCGATGAGCCAGGCGGTGGTGATGCCCAAGGGTTCGAGCCAACTCACCAGCTTGCGGAAATGTTGCTCGGCCAGAATTTCTGTGGGGGCCATCAGCGCACACTGCCAACCGGCGTCCATGCAGATCGTGGCGGCCAGCGCGGCGACCACGGTCTTGCCTGCCCCCACATCGCCTTGCAGCAGGCGGTGCATGGGCACGTTGCGCGCCATGTCTTTGGCAATTTCAAAGCTCACGCGTTGCTGGGCTTTGGTGAGTTCAAACGGTAGCGCCGCCAGCATGCGCGCGTGCAGGGTGTCGCCCACTTTGCCTTGCAGCGGCGGCGCGCGCAGCTCAGCGCGTGCCCGGCGCGACTGCAGTTGCGACAACTGCTGCGCCAGCAACTCCTCGGCCTTTAGGCGCTGCCAGGCCGGGTGGCTATGGTCTTGCAGCGTGTCCAACGACACATCGGGCGTAGGGTGGTGCAGAAACTGCAGGGCCTGGCGCAACGTCCACAGCGCATGCGGGTTGAACTGGCTCAGGTCGCCCGGGGGAAAAGTGTCCGACAACTCGGCCCGCGCCAGCCCGCCCAACACCGCTTTACGCAAATAGGCCTGTGGCATGCCAGCCACCGTGGGGTAAATGGGCGTTAAGGCCGTGGGCAGATCGCCACCGGCCGGTTTGCAATGCGGGTGCAGCATGGTCCAGCCCAGAAAGCCGCCGCGCACTTCGCCACGGGCACGGATGCGGTTGCCCACACCCAACGCCTTTTGCTGGTTCGGATAGAAGTTGAAGAAGCGCAGGGTGCAGACATCCGAGCCGTCATCGAGTTTGACCAGCAACTGGCGGCGCGGCTTGTACGCGACTTCGCATTCCACCACCTGCCCCTCGATCTGGATCTGGTCACCTTCGCGCGCATCGCGCAGCCGGCTGATGCGGGTTTCGTCCTCGTAGCGCAGTGGCAAGTGCAAGGCCAGATCAATGTCGCGCTTGAGGCCCAGCTTTTCCATCAGCTTTTGCATGGCGTTCTTCGGCGCTGCTGGCACAGGCTTGACTTCGGCCTTGGGTGGCTCGATCAGCGTGATGGAAAGCGTGGACTCTGGCAAATGAAATTCTCCGTGCTGTGCACTACGATGCGAGCTTGCTTGGGGCGGCCCGGCGCGCGCTCATGGGACAATTCTGCCTTGTCTTTACAACTTGGTACGGGTTTGTTCAACCCTCAAGCACACATGCCCCATACCTCCGGCGCGCCAGCGCCCTCCTCCCCGCTCCGCAATATGTCCTCCTCTGCCCGCACCTTCACTCTGAGCGACTTTGATTTCGTGCTGCCGGAAGCGCTGATTGCCCAGCACCCTGCCTCTGAGCGCAGCGGCTCACGCCTGCTCGATGGCCGCGCAGACACCCCGGTGGACCGCATATTCCGCGACCTGCCCGGCCTGCTGCGCGCTGGTGACCTGCTGGTGTTCAACGACACCAAGGTGTTGCACGCCCGCCTGTTTGGCGAGAAGCCGACCGGCGGCAAAGTGGAACTTTTGGTGGAGCGCGTGCTGGGCGGTAACCAAGTGGCCGCGCACATGCGGGTGAGCAAGAAGCCGGAAGTCGGCACCACGCTCAAACTGGTCTGTGCGCCGGGCCACGAAGACGGCCTGTGCGCCACGCTGTTGGGGCGCTGGCCGGATGCCGATGGCCAGATGTTCCGCTTTGTGCTCAGCAACGATAAAGGCGACAACCCCTACACGCTGATGGAGCGCCACGGCCATGTGCCGCTGCCGCCCTACATCACCCACAGCGATTCCGCCGAAGACGCACAGCGTTACCAGACCGTGTTTGCCAAAAACCCCGGCGCGGTGGCCGCCCCCACCGCAGCACTGCACTTCGATGAAGCCCTTTTGACGCAACTCGAGGCCATGGGCGTACAGCGCGCTCATGTCACCTTGCATGTGGGTGCGGGCACCTTCCAGCCGGTGAAGACAGAGAACCTGTCTGAGCACCGCATGCACAGCGAGTGGTATGTCGTGCCCGTTGAAACGCAAGCAGCCATTGCCGCCTGCAAGGCGCGTGGTGGACGTCTGATCGCGGTGGGCACGACGACGGTGCGCACGCTGGAAAGTTGGGCTCAGACCGGCTTAGCCAGCGGTGACACGACGATCTTTATCACCCCTGGGTTTTCCTTTCAGCACGTGGATTTGTTGCTGACCAACTTCCATCTGCCCAAGTCCAGTCTGATGATGCTGGTCAGCGCATTTGCCGGGTACGAGCAGATCATGGCGCTGTACCGTCACGCCATCGCCCATGAATACCGATTCTTCAGCTATGGCGACGCCATGCTGCTGGAGCGCGAGGCGCAGTGCGGCTGAAGGCCGTCGCACTGGCGCTGCTGCTGGAGGCCGCTCTGGTTATCAGTTGGAGCGCGGGCTTCGTGGGCATACGCTTCGCCAGCGACTACGCCCCCATCTTCTCGATATTGTTGTGGCGCAGTCTGGTGTCCGGGATGTTGCTACTGCCCTTTGCGCTAACGCAGGGGCCACGCTTGCGGGCCAGGGAAGTTATGTCCCAGATGGCGTTTGGGGCTTTGGCCATGTCGGGGTATTTGGGATGCTTTGGCTTGTCCATTTCTCAAGGGGTCGCCACCGGATTGGTGGCCTTGATTACCGACATGCTGCCGCTGGTCGTCGCTGTCCTGTCGTGGCCCGTATTGGGGCAACGCTTGAGCGGTCGCCAGTGGTTGGGAACCGGTATCGGGCTTTTAGGGGTGGTAGTTGCGTCTGGCGTTACGACCCAGACCGGCAATATTCCACTGTGGGCTTACTTGCTACCGGTCCTGGGTACGGCCTCGCTGGCGCTTGCCACGCTGCTGCAAAAAGGCAGCACGTCAAACAGCATGCCGGTCTACCAAAAACTGTGTATCCAGTGTTTGTCTGCCGCAGCTATCTTCGCCTTGTTCGCATGGAATGAGGACAGCGTGTTGCCGGTTCTCAACCCCGGTTTTATCGGCGGCATCCTGTGGCTGGTTTTTGTGGCCACCTTTGGTGCCTGGGGCTTGTATTACCTGGCGCTGCGCCATACCTCTGCCGCCAGGGTGACGGCGATTCTTTATCTGAGCCCGCCCGTCACCATGGTCTGGGCCTGGCTGATGTTTGACGAACCTCTGTCCTGGGCGATGGCTGTCGGCTTGGTCATTTCGTTGGTCGGCATCGTCATTTTTGCCAGAGCGCAGAAGTCGGCATCAACCGTTTAGCGGCGGTGTCGCCGGTGCCACTCAGGATTTGGCGCAATACTCCACGCCGTCCAGTCCCCGGTAGTCCACGTCCTGGGTCCAGAAGGTGGCGCCGAACTCCAGCGCCATGCTGTACATCGCCGCATCAGCCATGGCCAGTTTGTGCTTGACTGCCGCTTGCGAAGCGGCAATGGCGCGCAAGTCGGTCAGATCCAGCACGCGGCCTAGGCGCATCACATCTAGGCAGCGTTTCACCAGATCAGCGGGCAGACTGCGGCTGAGTACTTTGTGCACTTCGAACAGGGCGATGGTGGGGACCAGCAGTTGGTGGCGGTCTTCGATCGCTTCGGCAAACAGGTCGGCCCGGTCGGTGTCCTGCAGGTACTCAATCCAGCCCGATGAATCGACGACGTTCATTCAAACTCCCGATCCGGCTCTTTTTCAGGCTCGATGTCGCCCAGGTCGTAACCCTTGAGCATTCCGCGGTAGGCGCTCATGGGCAACTCAGGCTTGATGACAAGCTCATTGCCGCGCAGCTCAAAGTGAATGTGCGAACCGGCTGTGATGCCCAGTTTTGCACGCATGGCGGCCGGCAGCGTTACTTGGCCTTTGCTGGAGACGATGGCTTCTACTTCCAGTATTTCAGACATTTTCAATTCCTTTACTTTTTATGAAGTAAAGCGAAGTATAAATCCAAGCCACTGAAAAAGGTAAGTCAAGGCCGAAGTAAAATCACGCCATGCTGAAATTTGACCTGCTGAAATCCGACCCCGCCACTGCCGATGGCTCTTACCTGGGCAGCCATGCACGACGCGGCAAACTCACCCTGAACCATGGCGTTGTGCAAACCCCCATCTTCATGCCGGTGGGCACCTATGGCACGGTCAAAGGCGTGACGCCGCAAAGCCTGCTGGACATGAACGCGCAGATCATCCTGGGCAACACCTTCCACCTGTGGATG
>CANFNO010000295.1 GCA_947447845.1 Burkholderiales bacterium
CAGGATCTGATTCGGCAACGCAGCGGTCAGCGCTACGACCCGGCCGTGGTGACCGCGTTTCTGGACATTTACCGCGATCTGGCACAAGACGACCTGCCGGTTGCCGCCACCGCGACGACCCGGACCGTTGCCTCGCGGGAGTTGGCGGTTGGCATGGTGCTGGCGCGCGACATGACTTCGCCTACCGGTCTGTTGCTACTCACCGCCGGCCATGTGCTGGACGACGCCGTAATCCGCAAGATCACTGGTTTTGAGCACTCCATAGGCAGCAAGCTCAGCGCCACCATCTGGGTGGGCGAACCGATTGCTGATACCTGAGCCAAACCTCACAAGCCAGGGAACAGGACACACCATGCAAACAGAACGCCAGCAGCAACGCCTGATGGATTTGTATGCAGCCGTGGTGGCCTGTGACCACGTCATCATTCGCTGTACAGAGAAAGTCGCCATGTTTGAGGCCGTGTGCGACCTTCTGGTTGCTACCGGGGGCTTGCAACTGGCGTGGATCGGCCTGCTGGATTCGGGTGACCAGCGCCTCTGGCCGCAGGCCCATAGCGGCGAAGGCTGGAATTCTCAGGACTGGTTGCGCTCGATTTCGGAAGTGCACACCCTTTCGGATCAGGGCGTGGTGGGTGCGGCGGTGGCTCAAGGCCGGGCGATCTGGTCAGACGATTTGCGAGACACCCAGGCAGCCCAAGACTTGCGTCAATGGCCCCCATCCGAGCAATGGCACTCTTCGGCTGCGATCCCCCTGTTTTTAGGTGAAAAAGCCTGTGGCGTTTTGTCTGTCTATATCCAGGAGGCCTCTGCCGTTGACGACCGCTTGCGGGAACTGCTACTTCGGCTTGCAGACAACATCAGTGCCGCACTCAAGGCGCTGGAGCGTGCCGCGCAGCGCGAGCTGGGCGAATTTGCGCTGATGGAAAGTGAAGTCCGCTACAACGCACTGTTTGCCAGCAACCCCATGCCGATGCTGGTGATCGATCCAAGCGATGGACGCGTAGTCGATGCCAACATTCGCGCGATGAATTTTTATGGTTGGGACCATTCCACCATCACCGCCAAATATGTGCAGGACATCAACGTTCAGACGCCGGAAGAAATCCGCGAAGCCATGACGCGTTCAGCCAAGGCAGAGGGCTCGCATCTGGATTCGCTGCACCGCCTGGCAAACGGTGAGGTGCGTGATGTGGAGGCATTCACCAGCCCCTTAAGCTTCAAAGGCCAGACCTATCTGGTAACGGCCATTAACGATGTGACCGAGCGACGCATGCTGGAAGCCAAAGTGCATCAGTCGCAACAGTTGATGCAGCGCTTCATTGACCAATTGCCGGGTACTGCCTTTGTCAAGGACAGCAGTCTGCGGCTTTTGATGGCCAACCGGCAGCTGGGTGCCTTGCTCGGAGTGGCTCCCGAAAGCCTGATCGGCAAATCCGCACATGATATTTTTCCGCAGGATTTTGCGGACTTTGTAACTTTGCTGGACCGGGAAGTTTTGGAAGCAGGTGAACACCGCGTCTTTGAGGAGACCTTTCAGGATCGGCACAACGAGACCAGCATGTTCGTGATTGACGATGGTGCAGGTCACCGATTTCTAGGCGGCTTGAGCCTGGATATCACTGATCGCTACCGCGCCAAGGAACGAACTGCTGCGCTATTGCGCATCAATGCGTTGGCCGGTGAACTGCCGGAAAAGGAGCTCTTGACCGCAGGCCTGGAACTCGTTGAAAAGCTTACGGATAGCAAAATCGGATTTCTGCATTTCGTCAACGAAGACCAGGAAACCCTGGAGCTGGTGACCTGGACCGCAGGGGCACTCAAAGGCTGCACCGCCGCTTACGACACCCATTACCCGGTGAGTCAGGCCGGCATCTGGGCCGACAGCATGCGCAACCGCGCCCCTGCAATCTTTAACGACTACGCCAGCCATTTTGCGAAGCATGGCTTGCCTGAAGGCCACGCGCCCATGACGCGATTGATATCGGTGCCGGTGCTGGAAGGCGGCCTTGTGCGCATGATGCTGGGCGTTGGCAACAAGGCGACTAACTACGAGAGCTTTGATGTTGAATCATTGCAACTGTTGGGCAACGACTTGTGGCGCATTGCCCGGCGCGGGCGACTTGAAGCCTCGCTTAAGAATCGTGTCGATGAATTGGTGCTGGCCAATCAGCGCCTGTCAGACATGCAACTGCAGTTGCTGCAATCCGAGAAGATGGCTTCGATCGGCCAATTGGCCAGTGGCGTAGCGCATGAGATCAACAACCCCATCGGCTTTGTGAAATCCAACTTGGGCTCGTTGGCGGGATACGTCAGCTCACTGTTGGAAATTGTGCGTGCCTATGAAAACGTGGAGCACATCCATGGCGACGCCGTCGCTCAGGCTTTGCAGGAAATTGAGCAGCGCAAGAAGGACATCGACTACGCGTTTCTGGTTGAAGATGTCAACAAGCTGATTGACGAATCGATCGACGGGGTGCAACGGGTCAGCCAGATCGTGGCGGATCTGAAAAACTTTTCACGTACTGGCGATGCCGTAGTGGAGCCCGCAGACTTGCAAGCCGGCATTGAAAGCACCATCAACGTGGTGTGGAACCAATTGAAATACAAGGTCGATGTGGTGCGCGAATATGTGCCCCTGCCGCTGGTCAGCTGTGTGGCTTCGCAGATCAATCAGGTGGTGATGAATCTGTTGACCAACGCGGAGCAGGCTATTACCGGGCGCGGGACCATCACCGTGCGTACCGGTGTGGACAACGACAGCGTTTGGTTTGAAGTGCAGGACACGGGTTGTGGCATTGCGCCAGATAAGCAGGCCAGAGTTTTTGAGCCCTTCTACACCAGCAAACCGGTGGGTCAGGGTACCGGCCTGGGCTTGTCCATATCCTTTGGAATTGTGCAGCGGCACGGCGGCAGCATCACGGTGAATTCAACACCTGACGTGGGCAGCACATTCCGCGTCACGCTGCCGATTTCAAGGGCAATGGCTGCGGAGGCTGCGCCATGAATTTGATGGCCTGGAGCGAGCATTTTGTGACCGGACTGGACACGGTGGATGTCCAGCACAAGGCACTCGTCGAGATGATCAATGCGGCTGCACCGCACCTGGCCAGCGGCGGCGAAGATGCACAAAGCGCAGTGGGCCCCTTGCTGGACAAGTTGGTGCGCTATGCGGCCAGCCACTTCAAGTACGAAGAGGACTTGATGCAGCAAGCCCAGGTGCTCCCGGCCTACTTCACGCAGCACCAGCACAACCACCAGGCCTTTGTGGATGAAGTCATCCAGATGCGGGCGCAGTATGAAAAAGGCGAGTCGCTCAGCGGCAACGATCTGCTGCAGTTTCTGACCAGTTGGCTGACGTTTCATATCCTGTCTGAAGACAAACATATGGCCGTGCAAGTGCTGGCCATTCGCAAGGGCGACACGGCGGCTCAGGCCTTTGCTTCACTCGACACATCCAAAGGGGCGCCCCAGGCGGTGTACAACGCCGCGTTGGTGGATTTGTTTTCATTGCTGACCGCGCGCAATCGCACGCTGACAGAAGCCAACGCGCAGGTAAGCGATGCAAAGCACGAGCTAGAGACTGCCAATCGCTTGCTGGAGACGCGGGTGCATGAACGCACGCACGAATTGGCCGATGCGAATCGCGCGCTGGAAAGCGAGCGGCAGGCTTTGGTCGAATCCCTTGCCCAACTGCAGCAAACGCAGGCGCGCTTGCTGCAGTCCCAAAAAATGGCGGCGGTGGGCCAACTTGCCGCAGGGGTTGCCCACGAGATCAATAACCCGATCGGCTTTGTCAACTCGAACTTGGGCTCCTTGACGGGCTATGTGGAGCACATGCTGACGCTGCTGGCCGCCTATGAAAAAACGCTGGTCCGCATGCCTCCCGTCTTGCGTGCCAGCATCGAGAGCCTGCCCGCCCATGCGGAGCTGAACTACATCCGCGAGGACGCGCCGGATTTGCTGCGTGAGTGCAAGGAAGGCTTGGCACGCGTCAAACGGATCGTCAGCGACTTACGTGATTTCAGCCGCGCCGATACGGTGGACTGGGCCAGCGTTGATATTCAGGAGGTGCTCGACGGCGCGCTTCAGGTGGCCTGGAACGAGGTCAAGTACAAGGCCGAAGTGGTCAAGGAATTTGCGCCGCTACCGCCGGTTCATTGCAGCGCCACACAGTTGGGCCAGGTCTTTGTGAATCTGCTGGTGAACGCGGCGCACGCGATTGCAGAGCGCGGGACCATCACCCTGCGCACCGGGACTGTGCCGGGTTTTGTCTGGATAGAAATCAGCGACACCGGAGCGGGCATGTCGGCTGAAACACAGAAGCGCATTTTCGAGCCCTTCTACACCACCAAGCCGGTAGGCCAGGGCACCGGCTTGGGCCTGTCTATTTCCTGGGACATTGTGGAACGCCATGGCGGTAGCCTGGAGGTCCAAAGCAGCCCGGGGCACGGGTCCTGTTTTCGCATTACGTTGCCGATATCGCAAGCTATTGAAAGACCGCATGGATCTTAAAAGTCTGATCGATCACCCCAGCAAATTGCCGACGGTGCCAAGGGTGACCCAGCGGGTCATTGCAAGCTTTGGTTCGGAGGAGGTGAGCGTTGGCGAAATTGCCCAACTGATCGAGGCCGATCCGGTGCTTAGCGCCAAGCTGCTGCGGCTGGCCAACTCCTCGTATTTCCAGGTCAGCCGGTCTATCGAATCGGTGGAAGATGCGATTCGCATCTTGGGTTTGGCGATGGTGCGGCATCTGGTTTTGGCCGGTGGTTTGATGGGCATCTATGTGAACATGCCCGGCATCGACATGCACCAGTTCTGGACCCATAG
>CANFNO010000296.1 GCA_947447845.1 Burkholderiales bacterium
CAGGCCCATACCGGCCACGGCACTTCCAGCCTGTTTGAAGGTCTGGTTCACCCCCTCGGTGCGGACCACCTGCTGGCCATGCTGGCCGTGGGCCTGTGGTCGGCAACCCAACTGCCTGCGGGCAAGGTTTGGCAGGGCCCGGCCACCTTCCTGCTGGCGCTCGTGGCAAGTGCCGCGCTCGGCACGATGGGCATGACCGTGCCCTTTCTGGAACAGTTGATTGCACTCAGCGTGGTGCTGTTCGGCGCCTTACTTGTGATGGGGCGTTTGCAAATGCCGGTGACCGCCGGGTTAGCTCTTGTGGCCGCTGCGGCCAGCCTGCACGGACTGGCGCATGGCGCGGAAGCACCGGCCTCCGGCTTTGCGACTTATGCCGTCGGCTTCCTGGCTACCACCGCCGCGTTGCACATCACTGGTGCTGCCGCAGGTCTTGGCATACGCCATTACCTGGCGCGCCAATCCACCTGGCTGCTGGCCGCGACAGGCAGCCTGCTGGGTGGTGCCGGTCTGGTTCTGGCCTCGTCCCTCTGAGGCGGTCTGAAGTGAACTTCTCTCAGGAGAAAACATGAACACAAGCAATAGCAGCATCGCCACCGACGCTCTGCACGCAGCGATACCGGCTGAGGAATCCGAACTCGCGCGCAGCGGTTCGGTGCGCTCCATCTATGTGTACGAGGCACCGGTGCGCATCTGGCACTGGACCAACGCACTGGCCATCACGGTGCTCTGCGTTACGGGCTACTTCATCGGGTCACCCCCGCCCTCACTTTCGGGTGAGGCCAGTTCGCATTTTCTGATGGGCTACATCCGCTTCGCCCACTTCTCTGCGGCCTATGTGTTTGCCATTGGCCTGCTCGGCCGCATTTACTGGGCCATCGTCGGCAACACCCATGCGCGGGAACTGTTCAGCGTGCCGCTGCTGGACCCTGCCTACTGGCGCGAAATGGTGGCCATGGTCAAGTGGTATGGCTTTATGGGACCCCGCCCCGGCCCTTATGTGGGCCACAACCCGATGGCGCGCTTTGCCATGTTCTTTGTGTTTCTGTTCACCGCCATCTTCATGGCGTTCAGCGGCTTTGCCATGTATGGCGAAGGGTTGCAGGCGGGCTCCTGGGCCGAGCGTCTGTTTGGCTGGGTGATACCGCTGATGGGTCAGTCGCAAGACGTGCACACCTGGCACCACCTGGGCATGTGGGTGATCGTCACCTTTGTGATCGCCCATGTGTATGCCGCCATCCGCGAAGACATCATGGGACGCCAGAGCATTGTGAGCACGATGATTTCCGGCGAGCGCACCTTCAAGGACTGATTCCTTGTCTAAATCAAACGTGCACTTTGTCAGCCGGTCTTGCCGTGCTGTTCGCACTGTCTACGACCGGCTTTCGCGTTCACGCTTGATGTAGCCAAGGAACAAATCCCACCATGTCTCTGACCACCCTGCGCGCACCTGTTGGTGTGCCGACCCGGCAGCCGACCCATCCGGGTCGCTTCCTGGCACGGCACTATCTGGTGCCGCTGGCCATCTCGCAAAGCCGCGCGGCGCGCCTGCTCGGTGTGTCGCGCCGACGCATGCATGAGCTGACCCAGGGCCAGCGCGCCATGTCGCCCGACACCGCCATCCGCTGTGCCATGGCGTTTGGCGTGCGCGCTGATTTCTGGCTCTCGCTGCAATCCAACTGGGATTGCTTTCAGGCCTGGCGGAAATTAAGAGCCCCCACGCTTGTCACTGCGTGTACTGCGCTGCCCCCCGAGGGGGCGCGTTTTGCCTTGGGGCGGCCCGGCGACAAAACCATCGCCCCCACGCTTGTCACTGCGTGTACTGCGCTTCCCCCCGAGGGGGCGCACACACACCCCTCCCATCCCTGACACCGCGACATATCAGCCATGAACACTTCCACGTCTGAAACCAGCTGCCACCCCTCGGGTGACAGTTCCGCTGCCGAACACATTTTGGTGTTGGGCATTGGCAATGTGCTGTGGGCCGACGAGGGTTTTGGGGTGCGGTGCATCGAGACCCTGCAACGCCTGTGGCACTTCCCGCCGCAAGTGGAGTTGATGGACGGCGGCACGCAGGGTTTGTATCTGCTGCACAACGTGCAGTCGGCCACCAAGTTGCTGATCTTTGATGCCATCGACTACGGGCTCGAACCTGGCACGCTCAAGGTGATTGAAGACGACGACGTGCCGCGTTTCATGGGCGCCAAGAAGATGAGCCTGCACCAGACCGGCTTTCAGGAAGTGCTGAGCGTGGCCCAACTCACCGGTCATTACCCGCAACAGGTGGTGCTGATCGGCTGCCAGCCAGAGGAGTTGGACGACTACGGCGGCAGCCTGCGCCCCATCGTGCGCCACGCAATGGATGAAGCCCTGTCCCTGGGCCTGCAGCGCCTGCGTGACTGGGGTGCAGTGCCCGTGCTGCGCGATGAACCGTTGCCGGAAGACGCCACCTTGACCGGCGCCATGTTGACGCTGGACCGGTATGAGAGCGAACGCCCCAGTGCCGAGCAGGCGTGCCGCATTGGCGATGACCGCTTTATCCCGATGCCGGAGAAAGGCTGATATGGCGCCCCCAAGCTCAGCTTGTTCGCAGCCATCCGAGGAGGCGCTATGTGCATAGGCATCCCCATGCAGGTGATCGCGATAGAGGAAGGCTTTGCCCAAGTGCAGGGTCGCGGTGAAATGCGACGCATCAAGACTGCGCTGATCGGCGACTGCGCTGTGGGCGACTGGTTGCTGACCTTCATCGACGATGCCCGCGAAGTCATCAGCGCCGAACGCGCCATGGAAGTGAATGCCACGCTGGACCTGCTGCAGGCGGTGATGGATGGCGACTTTTCGACAGGTAGCACCGGCGACACCGATGCCGGCTTTGTCCTGCCCTCGGCCATGAGTGCCGCCGACTTGCAGCGCCTGACGGGTCAGGCCTGAAGCAACCCCCGAATTTTTGGAGCAACTATGACTGCAACCGATACCTCGATAGAAGTTCAAGCCCACCCGCTGCTGACCCAACTCGTGGCACGCCACGGCCAATGGGTGGATGCCGCAAACATCGCCGACTGGCGAGCCAGCCAACAAGGCGACAACGTGCTGCTGTTTGCCGGAGACCCGGTGCGTTTTCCCGAGGCACTGGATGTGGCTGTGGTGCTGCACGAGTTGCAGAAGGCCAGCAAATCTTCCGGCAAACCCTTTGCGATTGCCGTGGCCGAGCCTGAGGGTGCCGAGGCCCTGGCGTTGAAGTTCGGCTCCAACCGCTGGCCCACGTTGATGTTCTTCCGAGATGGTCAGTACGTCACCACGCTCAGCGGCATGCACGACTGGAGTGACTACGTTACCTTGGTGGCGCAAGCCCTTGAAATGCCGGTGGGCCGCGCACCCACGGTCGGCATTCCGGTCGTGAGTGCCGACTTCAACTCCAGCGCCAACAACTCCACCTGCCACTGATGCACCCGGATTACCTCACCCACACCCGAACGCGAGAACCCCATGAACTTCATGCATGACAACAAGCCTTTTCCGATTCCCGTGATCACGGAGCTGGGCATTGGCACGCACCAGGAAGACGAGGCGCTGGATTACCTCTCGATGCCCAAAGACATGGCGACTTATCGCGCGCCGCTGTTGCCAGAGCCGGAGGAAATTGCCGGTCACGAGCCCGTCAAGACGGTGCTCAAGGCCGTGCTTGAAGCACTGCAGCAGATCACCGGTGACGGCACAGCAACAGAACAAACACAGAGCATCTCTTTGAATGGGCTGGCCGCTGCCGACCTCACGCTGATCAACCAGATCCTGGGTGAAGGCGAGGTCAGCGCCCAGGTTCGGCTTGAGGGCGAGCAGCCCACGGTGCGCATACAGGAGTCGGTGTTTGCCGGGGTCTGGCGCGTGATCGAAACGCTGGATGACGGCGCCGTGCGTGACAGCATCGAAGTGGGCGCCGTGCCCTCCGTGCTGCGCGACACAGCCCTCGAAGATGGCAGTGCCGGTGTCACGGTGCCGCTCGCGCCAAGCTTGTCGCCGGTGGCCAGCAATGCGCCCAGCGTGTTGTTTGAGCTGGAAGACCAGCGCCGCCGTTGGCAGAGTGGCCAGGTGCCGCATGTCGTCAACTTAAGTCTGTTGCCGCTCACCGTGGACGACATCGGCTACATGGATTTGCGCCTGGGCACGGGCCGGGTGCTGATTTTGTCGCGCGGCTACGGCAACTGCCGCATCACCAACTGCTGCGTGCCCCACACCTGGCGCGTGGTGTATTACAACTCGCAGGACACCGTCATCCTCAACGCAGTAGAAGTGACCGACATGCCCGACGTAGCCTGTGCCGCGCAGGAAGACTTGCTTGACTCGCTGGAGCGGCTCCAAGAAGTGCTCGAATGGGTCGATCAGTCCTAAACTAGACAAAGCCCAACCTAGACTCAAACATGAGCGCAATCAACGGCCAGCAATTTGAAGGCAGCTACCTGGGAGACCGCGCGCGCTTGCCTGCCGACGCACGCCTGGAATGCAAGATCTGCTGGTGGGTCTACGACCCGGCCGAGGGCGATGCGCAATGGCAGATCGAACCCGGCACGCCGTTTTCCGAATTGCCCGCGCACTGGCGCTGCCCGCAGTGCGACGGTGCGGCCGAGCAGTTTCTGGTGCTGTGATGAACCCGCAAGTCGCCGCATCGCCCGCTGCCGCCCCCATGCAGGCAAGGGACCAGTTTGGCGCAAGCAGCGCGATCGCGGCCCAAGTTCGTGTGGCGCAGCTCGAGCGGGTTTTTGCGCACATAGGCGCGACTCGCATGCACGGCGTGCCCGTTTTGAATGCAGCGCTGCGCGTGCAGGCGCTAG
>CANFNO010000297.1 GCA_947447845.1 Burkholderiales bacterium
CCCCAATAGTTTTCATCGCGAGGTCTCATGTCTGAAATGAAGAATCCAGTCGCCGTCATTGCAGCCGACGTGCCTCTGAGAAACAAGCCATCCAATTACCCGGAGCCATTCGCTTCGCGGATGTCGGGCCGCGAGAAGAGTCAGCTCGGCGAGGTTTTCGGGCTCGCCAATTTCGGCGTGAACCTCACGCGTTTGGCGCCGAATTCCGTCTCAGCTCTGCGTCACGCGCACACCAGGCAAGACGAGTTCGTCTACATCCTTCAAGGGCACCCCACGCTGCATACCGATGAAGGTCGCAGCACGCTTGGCCCAGGCATGTGTGCAGGCTTCAAGGCAGGCACGGGTAACGGGCATCGATTGATCAATGAAACTTCCGAAGTGGTGGTGTATCTTGAAGTCGGAGATCGATCGCCAGGGGACGAAGGCAGCTATCCAGATGATGATCTCAAGGCGGTGCTAGTGGATGGAAAATGGCATTTCACCCACAAAAATGGAACCCCCTACGTGTAAGTTAAACGCGGCGCGGGTAGTATTTCAGGAATTGAAAGTACATCGACACTTTGGAGTCTGCTATGCCGACAGAAGAGAAAGTCAAAGGTCCCGCTTCCTACTTCCCGTCCATCGAGAAAACGTATGGGAAGCCCATCGATCATTGGCTGAATCTGGTTGCCAAACTCAAGGATATGAAGCACATGGAGATGGTTGCATGGCTGAAGTCCGAGCATGGTTTGGGTCACGGCCATGCCAACGCAATCGTCGCCTACGTTCTCGCCAAGAAGGGCAAGCCATGACAACCGCGCTCACCAGAACAAAGGACAAACCCTGGAAGCTGAAGACTGCACCCGGCACGTCCGAATACACCATGCACGCCGACGAGAAGGAAGGGAAGCAAATTCTTGTCTGCACCGTGGGTAGCACGGTACTGCACTACGACGCCAAATGCATCGATGACTTGCACGCCATGCTCAAAAAGGCAGGCGATTGGGTGGAACTCGGCGGCACCGACGAACAGAAACCAGCCAAAGACGGCACGGTGGAAAGCTGGGGTCGCTCAGAAGCCAATCCGGTCGGCGGTTGGTATGGACTGAAGAAGGGGCTGCGCGGACGCTTTGGCGTCTACATCCCGCCATTGATGGAAGAGCTCGGCCTGTGCGAGCTTGAGCACAATGCAAAGAACAACCGCATGCGGGCCAAGTGAGCACCGCAGCGACAGAAACCAATCCGCAATTAACCAGAGGTACTAAGCCGTGAGAATTACCATTGAGGCCATCGTCAAAGCGCCCATCGCCAACGTGTGGAGCGCCTACACAACGCCAGCCGACATCAAGCAGTGGAATACCGCGTCCGACGATTGGCACACCACCAGTGCGTCGGTGGATCTGCGCGAGGGTGGCGCGTTTAGCTCGCGCATGGAAGCCAAAGACGGCAGCTTTGGTTTTGACTTTGCCGGCACGTACACCAGGATCGTGCCCCATGAGTTGATCGCGTATGCGTTCGGAGACCGTGTTGCCAAGGTCGAGTTCGTGCAGGGCACAACGGGTGTCACCGTGCGTGTCACCTTCGATGCGGAGGCCGAGCATTCTGAAGAGCAGCAGCGGCAAGGGTGGCAAGCGATTTTGAATAATTTTGCCAGGCACGTTGAAGCGCAATCGTGATCTTGGCCAACACACGGACAACCATCAGCATGAATATCTTGACCCGGGAAGCCCGCCAAAGTGACATCCCGGCTATTGCAGAACTGTTCGATCTGTACCGGCAGTTCTATGAACAACCACCTGATGTTGCAGTGGCTCTTGCGTTCATCAATGAACGCTTCCGCAATAACGAATCCGTCATCCTCGTGGCCGAGAACGAAAGCTCGGGCCTGGTTGGTTTCTGTCAGCTCTACCCCACGTTTTGCTCGGTTGAGGCCAAGCCCATCTACGTACTCTACGATTTGTTCGTGCTTGCGACGGCCCGCCAGAGCGGCGCGGGCAAATTGCTTCTCAAGGCTGCTGAGACGAGGGCGGCAGCGGATGGCAAGGCCCGCATGGACCTCACCACGGCAAAAACAAACAAGGCCGCGCAATCTCTTTATGAGTCGTTGGGCTGGGTGCGCGACGAAGTCTTCTATTCGTACAGTATTGGAGTTGGTCAATGAAACTTGTCGGGATGCTGGACTCACCCTACGTTCGGCGCGTGGCCATATCGCTTCAACTTTTGGGGCTTCGGTTTGAGCACCAGTCGCTGTCGGTATTTCGCACCTTCACCGAGTTCCAGCTGATCAATCCCGTGGTCAAAGCCCCCACGTTGGTTTGCGATGACGGAACGGTGTTGATGGACTCCACGCTGATCCTGCAATATGCCGAGGCGCTTGCCCATCCACGCACGCTCATGCCTTCTGACCGCACAGCGCTTCAGCACGATCTGCGCCTGACCGGTTTGGCATTGGCGGCCATGGAGAAGAGCGTGCAGATTGTTTACGAGCGGGGATTGCGGCCGCCCGAAAAGCTGCATGAGCCGTGGGTGACGCGCGTCACGGGCCAACTGCTGTCGGCGTACGCTGAACTGGAAGCCGAGCTTTCACAAAGTCCCATCGATGCGGTCGAATCTGCTTTGCGCCAGGCGGGCGTAAGCGCAGCAGTCGCATGGCACTTCACGCTGCAAATGATTCCTGAGTCGGTGCCGTCTGGAAGTTTTCCGAAGCTGGCGGCCTTCTCGGCTGCAGCAGAGGCATTGCCTGTATTCAGAGCCGCACCGCACGGCGACGCCACCTATCGCAATGAAGGTTGAACTAACGCTTGTGCGAGCGAATCAGGGCCGCTAGCCCCACCGCTGACACAGCCACCAGCACCGCCGGAAACGCCAATCCCGGCGACCAGTCAATCAGCGCACCCGACACGCCCGAAGCCACCAGCCCACCCAGCGTGTAGGTCAGCACCAGAACAGCGGTGCTGTTGACCAGGGTGATGCCTTTCTCGCGCGAGCCGATATCGGTCATGGCCATCATGTAGAGCACACCGCCGGCACCGCCCCACAAGAACACCACGGGCCAGGCCAGCCAATGCGTCTGCGCCACAAACGGCAGGGCCAGTGTGGCGACCAGCATCACCGCGGCGGACCAGACCATCAGCGTGCGCCGACCCTGGGCCTGGTCGATAAAGCGATCGGCGATCAGTCCGGCGGGAATCATCAGAGCCACACCACCCAAGCCACTGATCGACACCATGACAGCCGCAGCGGAAGCGGTCAGCCCCAGGGCCAGGCCGTAAAGCGGCAGGATGGAGGTGACACCGGTCTCAAAAAAGCCGCCGACAAAACCGGCCAGCATGATGATGGGGTGTGTCAGCAGTGCAGACAAAAGGCCGTGCAGTCCCACGCGTGCGGTGCCAGCGTCGCGTGCTGCGGGCACCTTGGGGATAAGTGTCGTCCAGGCCAGGCCGATCACATTCAGTGCGTTCACCACCCACGGCGTGACCGTGCTTTGGGTGCCCAGCCAAACGAGCAGGGCCGGGCCGATGATGAAGGTGGCGCTGATCATGGTCTGGAAAATGCCGACGTAGCGCCCACGTTGTTCGGGAGGACAGAACTCGGCAATCAGCGCCTCGGAAAGCACCCAACGCAGCGACATGGCGACGCCGGAGATAAGGTTCAGCGCGAACCAGAGCGGCAACGCGTCGGTCAACGAAAAGAGCAGGGCGCACAGCATCAGCACGACCGAGGCCAGCCACAAGCACTGCCTGCGTCCGATGCGATTGGCCACGCTGGAAGCAAACGGCGTCATCAGAAAAATGCCCAACCAGCCGGTGGCTACAAACAGCCCGGCCAGGGTGCTGCTGATGTCGGCGCCCTTGAGTTTGAGCAGCAACAACGGTGACAGGATGAAGTAGCCCACCAGTGAAAAAAAGGTGGAGCCAAAGATGGCCACAAGGCCAAGCTTGGCGCCCGCAGGTGCGGTGCTTGTCATGCCTGGCGTGCAGCCAGGATCGCGGCGGCTACTTCGGCAAAGCCCGCGCCGCGCTCGCTGGGCGTGACATAGCGTGGCCGGTGCGACAGCTTGTCGGCCACCTTGCGGATATTGGCCACGCCCACGCTGTACGGCAGTTGCGCAAACATCGCCTGGTCATTGCCCGAGTCGCCCACAAACACCCAGCGCTCGCGCTCTAGCGTCAAGTCGCGCCCCAGCAGTTCCTGCACGATCCAGCAGGCGCCATGCCATTTGTTGAAGTCGCCAAAGCAGCCATGAATATGGATGCTGCTCACCGACGTGTGCATGCCAGCTTGTTGCAGCAACTCCACCGCCTTCGCGACCGACTCGGGTGGTAGGTGGACGAACTCGTTGTAGTCAAACGAAATGTCGGTGTCGCGCCCACCCAGATCGGCGCTGAGGTGCAAGCCGGGCACCGCTGCCATCACGTCCAGGGCCACGGCCTGCATGCGCTCCCAGTTGATGCGGCGTGTCTCTGCATCCTGCTGGTGGCGCTTGGCAAAACCTTCGCCCTCAGGCACCCAGGCAACCGCACCGTTTTCCGCCACCATGGCGTGCACCGGCCAGCGTTTGCCATCGGCGCTGCCGTTTAGAAATGGCAGGCACCAGCCGACGTGGCGACCGGTGATCGGAATCACTTGCAACCCGCTAATGCGCAAGTCGGCCAGCGCCTGCAAGGCGTCCGGCGTGATGGCGCCATGCGTGGTTAGCGTGTCGTCGATGTCGGTGAATACGCCCACCAAGCCCCGGCGCGCCTCCATCGGCCAGTCGCTCAGGGGCAGCATGTCAGTTGGCGGTATGGGTGCGGGCACAACAGA
>CANFNO010000298.1 GCA_947447845.1 Burkholderiales bacterium
CGGCGAGTTGGAAATTACCGACCTGAACAGAATGTATTTGGACAAAGGCCAGATGGATGTGCAGACCATGGGCCGGGGCTATGCCTGGCTGGACACCGGCACGCACGAATCCATGATGGAAGCCAGCCAGTTCATCTACACCATTGAAAACCGCCAAGGCCTCAAAGTGGCAGCACCCGAAGAGGTGGTGTGGCGCCACGGCTGGATCGACAACGCGCAGTTGGAAGCCCTGGCCAAGCCGCTGGCCAAGTCGGGCTACGGCCAATACCTGATGCGCCTGCTCAGCGAAAAGGTCTACGGATGAAAGCCACACCGACCAAAATTGCCGACGTCATCCTGCTCGAACCCAAGGTGTTCGGTGACGAGCGTGGTTTCTTCTTTGAGAGCTTCAACCACCAGGTTTTTGAGCAGGCCACCGGCGTCAAGACGCAATTTGTGCAAGACAACCACTCCAAGTCCGGCAAAGGCGTGCTGCGCGGTTTGCACTACCAGGTCGAAAACGCCCAAGGCAAATTGGTGCGGGTCACCCAAGGCGAAGTGTTTGATGTGGCCGTGGACATCCGCCCGGAGTCGCCCACTTTCGGCCAATGGGCTGGTGAGATTCTGAGTGCGGAGAACAAGCGCCAGCTCTGGATTCCGGCTGGGCTGGCACACGGCTTTCTGGTGCTTTCCGACACAGCAGAATTCCTCTACAAGACCACGCAATACTATGCACCCGCGCATGAGCGATGCATTGCCTGGGACGATGCAACACTTTCCATCGCCTGGCCGCTGGCCGGTATGGCGCCTAAGTTGTCGGTAAAAGACCAGTCCGGCGCCGCATTTACAAGCCTTCGTGTTGGATGAACATCATTACTTTGATGTGCAATTCCACAACATTGGCTTACATTTACATTACTTTGGCAATCAGCGATGATTGCCAAAACTGTCACGCAACGGATATGCTGTAAATAATGGCCGCCTCAGTCGATTCCCTCCTGCAAGATTCCAACGCCATCGCACTACCCGGCCTGGGACGCGCTATGGTGGCTGCGGGTAAGCTGGAACTCAAAGCTGCAGAAGACATCTACGGCAAATCCATTTCCAACAAGACCAGTTTTATCTCTGAATTGGTGGGTTCGGGCATTGTGTCTGCGTCCGATCTGGCGCACACCCTGTCACAGGCTTTTGCCGCACCATTGGTTAACCTGGATGCCATAGACCCGCAACGCCTGCCCAAAGGCCTGCTGGACAACAAGACCTGCCAGGATTACCGCTTGGTGGTCTTAAGCAAACGCAACAACCGTCTGATGGTGGCAACGGCCGACCCGTCGGACCAGCGCGCCGCCGAGAAGATCAAGTTCTCCACCCAGATGGGTGTCGATTGGATCATCGCCGAGTACGACAAGCTGCTAAAGATGGTGGAGGCGAACTCCGTTTCCGCCACCGAGGCCGTTGAAGACATCATTGGTGGCGACTTCGAGTTTGATGAAAACGCCTCTGACACAGCGATGGAAACATCGCAGGCAACTGCCGAGGTGGAAGACGCGCCAGTGGTGCGTTTCCTGCAAAAAATGCTACTCGATGCCTTTAGCATGCGGGCTTCGGACTTGCACTTTGAGCCTTATGAACACGCCTACCGGGTACGCTTTCGCATCGATGGGCAGTTACGCGAAATCGCCAGCCCACCGGTCGCCATCAAAGACAAACTGGCATCCCGAATCAAAGTGATCTCCCGCATGGACATTTCGGAGAAGCGGGTGCCGCAAGACGGCCGGATGAAACTCAAGGTTGGCCCCGACCGGGTTATCGACTTTCGTGTCAGCACCTTGCCCACCCTGTTTGGCGAAAAGATTGTTATCCGGATTCTGGATCCCGCCAGCGCCAAGCTCGGCATCGACGCATTGGGCTACGAGCCCGAAGAGAAAGAGCGCCTGCTCAAGGCCATTGGCCGCCCCTACGGCATGATTTTGGTGACCGGCCCTACCGGCTCGGGCAAGACGGTGTCGCTTTATACCTGCTTGAACCTGCTGAATCAGCCTGGCGTAAACATTGCCACGGCTGAAGACCCATCCGAAATCAATTTGCCGGGCGTCAACCAGGTCAACGTCAATGAACGTGCCGGTTTGACGTTCTCAGTGGCCCTGAAGTCCTTTTTACGCCAGGATCCCGACATCATCATGGTGGGCGAAATTCGCGATCTGGAAACTGCCGACATCGCGATCAAGGCCGCCCAAACCGGACATCTTGTGCTGTCCACTTTGCACACCAATGATGCGCCGTCGACCTTGGCACGCATGCGCAATATGGGCATTGCGCCGTTCAATATCGCATCGAGCGTGATCATGATCACAGCCCAGCGTCTGGCGCGAAAATTGTGTCTAACCTGCCGCCAGCCTACCGAAATCCCTAAGCAGGCCCTGCTGGATGCAGGATTTGCGGAAGAAACACTCGACGGTAGCTGGAAACCTTACCGCCCAGTGGGCTGTTCGGCTTGCAATTTGGGCTACAAAGGCCGTGTGGGTATTTATCAGGTGATGCCGATAAGTGAAGAGATACAACGCCTCATCCTGGCCGATGGCAGCGTACTGGACATTGCAAAACAATCTGAGCGCGAAGGCGTGCGTTCCCTGAGACAATCGGGCTTGAGGAAAGTGCAAATGGGACTGACTTCTTTGGAAGAAGTTCTGGCTGTGACTAACGAATAAGGCTAAGCCTGAGGGAACCTATGGCGACGACACCAGCAAAAGCTGCCAGCAATAAAGAAGCGGTCTTCGAGTGGGATGGCAAGGACAGGAACGGCAAACAGGTGCGCGGGGAGATGCGTGCCAATGGTGAAAACCAGGTCAAGTCGGCATTGCGACGCCAGGGCGTCACACCCACCAAAATCAAAAAGCGGCGCATGCGCTCGGGCAAGTCGATTAAGCCCAAGGATATGGCGATCTTTACCCGCCAGCTTGCAACCATGATGAAGGCCGGTGTGCCTTTGCTGCAAGCTTTTGACATCGTGGGTCGCGGTAATCCCAATCCCAGTGTCACCAAACTACTCAGTGATATCCGCAGTGATGTTGAAACCGGAACGTCCCTGAGCACCGCGTTTCGCAAATACCCCATTTACTTCGACAACCTTTACTGCAATCTGGTCGAAGCGGGTGAAGCCGCCGGTATTTTGGACCAGTTGCTGGACCGCCTGGCGGTCTATATGGAGAAAACCGAGGCCATCAAATCCAAGATCAAATCGGCCTTGATGTACCCCATTACCGTTCTGATCGTGGCCTTTGTGGTGGTGGCCGTGATTATGATTTTTGTGGTGCCCTCATTCAAGCAGGTGTTCAGCTCTTTTGGCGGTGAGTTGCCCGGCCCGACTCTGATGGTCATTGCCATGAGCGAGTTCTTCGTCAGTTACTGGTACCTGATCTTTGGCGGAGTTGGTGGCGGCGTTTACTTTTTCCTGGAATCCTGGAAGCGCAATGAAAAGGTGCAGGAGTTCATGGACCGACTCATGCGCAAGTTGCCGATATTTGGAGCTTTGGTGGAAAAGTCCTGTATTGCACGCTGGACCCGTACTTTGGCCACCATGTTTGCCGCAGGCGTTCCACTGGTCGAGGCACTGGATTCGGTAGGAGGCGCCGCAGGCAATATCGTCTACCTGCAAGCAACGCAAAAAATTCAACAGGAAGTCTCCACTGGCACGGCGCTCACAGCCGCCATGAGCAATGCCAACCTGTTTCCCTCCATGGTGTTGCAAATGTGCGCTATCGGTGAGGAGTCAGGCTCCATCGACCACATGCTGGGCAAATGCGCTGACTTTTATGAGGCGGAGGTTGACGACATGGTGGCGGGCATTTCCAGCTTGATGGAGCCCATCATCATCGTGGTGCTGGGTACCGTCATCGGCGGTATCGTGGTGGCCATGTACCTGCCCATCTTCAAACTGGGCCAAGTGGTTTGATGCTCTCCGGTGTAGCGTCGCTGGACGCCGGTTTGTTTGCACTGCTGGGCTTGTTAATAGGCAGCTTTTTGAATGTGGTGGTCTATCGCCTGCCCAAGATGATGGAGCGTCAGTGGCAAGCAGAGGCCGCTGAAATGTCCGATCAGGAACCGCCCACGCAAGAAGCCTTCAATTTGATGGTGCCGCGCTCGCGTTGCCCACACTGCGCTCACCCCATTGCCTGGTTTGAGAACATTCCTGTGGTGAGCTACATCGCCCTGCGCGGCAAGTGCTCTGCCTGCAAAGCGCCAATCAGCGCACGTTACCCGCTGGTGGAGGCCACGCTTGCCGTTCTGTTCTTTTATTGCATCCGAACCTATGGAGCCAACGCTACCGGCTATTCCTGGTGCGCGTTTTCCGCAGTTTTGCTGACACTGGCACTGATTGACTGGGACACCACCTTGCTGCCCGATGACCTAACCCTGCCGCTGCTCTGGTTGGGGATGATCGCCGCAGCGTTGCACTGGATTCCCGTAAGCCTGAACGATGCACTCTGGGGCGCAGTGGGTGGCTATATGTCGCTTTGGCTGGTCTATTGGGGGTTTAAGCTCGCCACCGGAAAAGAGGGCATGGGCTTTGGAGACTTCAAACTCTTTGCTGCCTTGGGCGCCTGGTTTGGCTGGCAGACACTGATCCCCATCATTCTGATCGCCTCGGTCATAGGTGCAGTGATCGGCATTGCCATGAAGTTCAATTCCAGCCTGCGCGAAGGTGGCTATGTGCCGTTTGGACCCTTTCTTGCTGGGGCGGGATTCAGCGCCATGGTGCTAGGCCCTCTGGCACTGCGTCAGGCGATCGGGCTCTAG
>CANFNO010000299.1 GCA_947447845.1 Burkholderiales bacterium
CCCCCGATTTTAATCGCCCCGTCTTTGCCCCCTGGAGCCCAAATTTGAAAAGCGCCTTAACCCGCACTGTTGAAGACCTGTTGGCTGCGGCCACGGCTCTGATCGTGCGTCACCCCAAACGAATTTCGGCAACCATTGCCGCCTTGCTGCTGACCGGCACTGGCTTTACTTTTGCTGTTGCCAATCTGGCACCCGATCCATCGCAATTGGCGATTCGCAGCGTGAGCGAAACCTTGCCAACCCCTGACCTGGGTTTGCAGATTGAGGGCTTGGAAGCTCTGAGCATGAAGTTGTATCGCTCTGAGCAGACCCGCTCCACCGATACTGCCGACACACTGCTCAAACGCATGGGCGTGATCGATCCGAAGGCTTCCGCATTTTTACGCAACGATGCGCTCACGAAGAAAAACCTGCTGGGACGTGGGGGACGTGCAGTCACCCTGGAAGCCAATGCCAATAACGACCTGCTCAAGCTGCAAGCGCGCTGGAGTCCGGACGAAGATGGAACCTTCAGGCGGTTGAGCGTCGAGAAAACCCCTCAGGGGTTTACTTCGCGCATTGAAACTTTGCCATTGACCGCCTCCACGCGCGTAGCCAGTGGCACCATCACTTCATCGTTGTTTGCCGCCACCGACGAGGCCCGTATCCCGGACTCGGTGTCCAGTCAGTTGGCAGAAATTTTTTCGGGCGATATCGATTTCCACCGTTCGCTGCGCAAGGGCGATCGTTTCTCCGTGGTGTATGAATCGCTGGAAGGCGATGGCGAACCCATGCGTGCCGGGCGCATTCTGAGCACAGAGTTTGTCAATGGCGGCAAGACCTTCCAGGCCATGTGGTTCCAGGAGCCTGAGCTTGCCAACGCAGATCACGCGCCCCGCAAGGGAGGCTATTACAGCCTGACAGGAGAAAGTCTGAAGCGCGCATTCCTGGCGGCACCTCTGGCCTTTTCGCGAATCACCAGCGGCTTCAAGATGCGCTTTCATCCCATCTTGCAAGTCTGGCGCGCCCACCTGGGCGTTGACTATGCAGCCCCTGTCGGCACCGTTGTGCGCAGTGTCGGAGACGGCGTGGTCGAATTTTCCGGCGTGCAGAGCGGTTTTGGCAATGTTGTCAAAGTCAAGCATCAGAACCAGACCAGCACGGTGTACGGCCATCTCAGCAAAATCAATGTGCGGCTTGGACAAACCGTGTCGCAGGGCCAAAGCGTAGGCCTGGTGGGAATGACGGGCTGGGCCACCGGACCGCATTTGCATTTTGAATACAGGGTCAACGGCCGTTACCAGGATCCGCAGACCATTGCCCGCCGAAATGAAACCGTGCCAGTCACCGCAGCCATGAAACCTGTGTTTGACAAAGCCGCTGCTCAAGCCCGTGTGGCATTGGTGGCAGCAAGCCAGGCACAGTTCAGCAGCTTCGAATAAACCCGCCACAGGCGCAGCAGTTTGTCGCAGTTGTACGCCGGATTGATGTCCGGTACATCACTGGACGGTGTCGATGGCGTGCTGGTGGATTTTTCGCACCAGCGCCCGCATGTTCTGGGACACATCACTGCGCCGTTTCCTGATTCGCTCAAGCAGGAACTGTTGCGGCTCAATGCATCCGGGCCTGACGAACTTCACCGCGCGGCACTTGCTGCCAATGCACTCATCCGGGTCTATGCCGATGTAGTTGCGCAATTAATCCGCACCTGCCAGGTTGATGCCTCACGCATCTGTGCCGTTGGCGCCCATGGCCAAACCGTGCGACACCAGCCGCAGCTGTTCGATGGCACTGGCTACACGCTGCAACTCAATCAACCTGCGCTACTGGCCGAACTGACGGGTATCGATGTGGTGGCCGATTTTCGCAGCCGGGATGTGGCCGCGGGCGGCCAGGGTGCGCCCCTAGTACCGCCCTTTCACCAGGCCTTTTTCGGACACTTGTCCGGCGTGAGCTGCGTGTTGAACATCGGTGGCATTTCAAATATCACCGTGTTGAACGGGGATGCACCAGACGAAGTAATCGGTTTTGATTGCGGTCCAGGCAATGCCTTAATGGATGCGTGGTGTCTAACCCACACGGGCGCACCCTACGATGACAAGGGCTCCTGGGCCAACGGTGGGGCAGTACATGCCGGGTTGCTGCAACACTTGCTTAACGATCCGTTCTTCGCCCTGGCTCCACCAAAGAGCACTGGCCGCGACTTGTTTAGCGGCCGCTGGCAAGAAGAAAAGCTCTCGGGCTTTATGAACCTGCCGCCGCAAGATGTTCAGGCCACACTTACCGAACTCACTGCCCGCAGTTGCGCAGACTGCGTAACGCAATTTGCGCCGGGCTGTGAACGCTTGATTGTGTGCGGTGGCGGTGCATTGAATTCGCATCTGATGGCGCGGCTTCAAGCACTGCTCCCAAACTGCGCGGTGGCTAGTTCTGAGGGCTTTGGCCTCCCTGCGCTTCAGGTCGAAGCCACGGCATTCGCCTGGCTGGCGAAGCAATGCATTGAGCGTAAAACTGCCAGCCTGAAAAGCGTTACGGGCGCCAGAGGCGCCCGCATACTAGGGGCAATTTACCCCGCTTGAAAACCTGGAAAAACTCAGGTTGAAAAGGATGAACCGCAACCACAAGTCGTCGTCGCGTTAGGGTTCTTGATCACAAACTGCGCGCCTTGCAGGTCTTCCTTGTAGTCGATCTCGGCACCCACCAGGTACTGGTAGCTCATGGCATCGATCAGCAGCGACACGCCGTTCTTGGTCATGGTCGTGTCATCTTCGTTGGTAATTTCATCGAAGGTAAAACCATACTGGAAACCGGAACAACCGCCACCCTGCACGAATACGCGCAGCTTCAAATCGGGGTTGCCTTCTTCGGCAATCAGGTCTGCCACCTTGGCTGCCGCGCTATCCGTAAAAAGGATGGGGGCGGGCATTTCTGTCTGGATATTTTCTGCAACGGCGCTCATAGACGACTCCGGTCAAATCATTAATTAGTCAATACTACACCAAATCGCTCGGGAATTGATCTAGGGGTTATTCGCCGCCAATTTCAGTGTGGGTTTTTCCTCGCCTTCCAGCAACGGTCTTAGTTGGCCAGTAATCAAGGCACCCTGGTGCATTTCCAGCGTTGCATATTGGACGTCACCTTCTATGCGGGCCTTCGGTTGCAGTTCCAACATTTGTTGGGCATGAACAGGTCCTTTGACATAGCCATTGACGATGATGTGATCTGCTGTAACAGCACCCAGCACCTTGGCGGAGTCCGAGATTACGAGCAAACTGGCGTTCTCATCGTTGGCGCGAACGTCGCCATGAACTTCGCCATCGATACGCAGGCCATCCGTGAAAGTGATGGCGCCTGTAATACGGCTGCCCTCGGCGATCAAACTCTTAATTGCGGGTTGCTTCTTCTTGTTGAACATCTGCACCTCTTTATAAATTTACAACTTAATCGACTGGGTAGCGCGAATGCTTTCTCCTTCGATCACTTTAGCAACGACGCCCTTCACTTGCACCTGCGCGGGCACTTCAAATACGCCTTCAAGTCGTCCATACTGTTTAATCTTAAGGGGCTGTGCTCCGCCAGGCAAGGTGGCTAACCATGGCTTGCCATTGAGCAGTCCGCTAAAGGTCAATTCCAAGCCACCATTAAATTCCGAAGCATTTTTACTGGCCTGAATCACCAGAACCTGCCACCTTAGATTCTTGCCATTCTGGATTTCCGCTTGCAGCCCACGGATGGCCACGCCTTCTACTCCACTGGATGGAATCAGTTTTTCAAAAAAACCCAGGTCATTGCGCAGCCCTTGATTCTCGGCCTGCAACTGTTTTACCTGTTCAATCAATTTATCTTCTGAAGCCTTACCTGCGGTAACAAAGGTACCGGCAGTGTTGGCAATCGACTGGGCTTTGTCCCGCTCTTCCTGTGTTTTCTCAAGTTCTGCACGTATGCCGTCCATTTCGGCACGCAATTTGACGAGTTCTTGTTTGGTGCCGTAGTCCAGTCCGGCAATGTCTTTGCCAAATTCGAAGGCCCACAAACCAATGGCAGCGCAGAAGCCCAACACAATAGCGGCCACGGCCCACCGCAAGGGCCAGGGCAATGCACTGCGCACCGACATGCGCGGTGCGCTGATGGTGAGGCGGCGTAGTAGCAAGCGAAGGCGCATGGAGGCCGCAGTCTAGCAGCACACTGAAGACGACATAAAAAAAGCCGCCGGGATTTACATCCCGACGGCTTCGTTGCAATTGCTTGCTGAAGCTTAACGCTTGGAGAACTGCTTGCGACGGCGAGCGCCGTGGAAGCCGACCTTCTTACGTTCCACTTCACGTGCATCACGGGTCACGAAGCCAGCCTGGCTCAAGATGGGCTTGAGGGTGGCGTCGTAGTCGATCAAAGCACGGGTAATGCCGTGACGGGTTGCGCCAGCCTGGCCGGACTCACCGCCACCGGACACATTGACCATGACGTCAAAAGTTTCAGCGTGGTTGGTCAGCAGCAGGGGCTGCTTGCAGATCATGATGGAGGTAGCACGACCGAAGAAGTTTTCGATAGCCTTGCCGTTCACCACGATTTGGCCGGAGCCTTTTTTCAGAAACACGCGGGCGACGCTGGATTTGCGACGGCCTGTTCCATTGTTCCATTCACAGATCATTTGGCGGCCTCTCTCTTCACTGCGTTGGCAGAAATACCGGGGATGTCCAGAACCTTGGGCTGCTGGGCGGTATGGGGATGCTCTGCACCACCGTAGACCTTGAGCTTCTTGATCATGGCGTAGCCCAGGGGACCCTTGGGCAG
>CANFNO010000300.1 GCA_947447845.1 Burkholderiales bacterium
CGCGAAGCTTTATCAACTGGGAATCCCTGCAACACATCGACAACGCCATTGCACCATTGCTCGCCGGTCAACTTAAGGTTTGGTGTGATAACCCTGTCGAACTGCACTGGAGCGCAATGGATGCGCTGGTTGCAGCAGTACAGATGTGCAAAGTGTCCGGTGATGCCAACCGAGATGCTGCGTGGTGGCTGATTCACCTGGATTTGTTGTGCTTACAGCATCAAGCTGAGGCCTATGAAGACATGGCCATGGACTACTGCATCACGTTTGAGGTTTCACCGCCGAGTTGGCAACCCGCGAAAAGTAAACTGGCCATTGACAGCGATTTCGCCGCGTCGGATTTTGCCTCTACCTCTGCATCCAGGGACGCTGAAGAGGTGCCCTGCATCGAATCGCCTTACGCAACTTGCGAACTCAAGGGAAACCTGACTGGTGAAGCCAGACGTGCGTTGCGCGCACTTCGCGCGGCATCTGGCACAGTCGGCCAGATAACCGTGTCCTGCAGCTGCTTGGGCAGAGTGGATTTCAACGCCGCAAGCGCCCTGCTGAACTGGGCCGTGAGTTGTGAAGACAAGGGGTGCCAGGTTCAATTTACCAACCTGCCGCGCCTGGTACTGGTGTTCTTTGAAATGCTGGGCATGCATAAGGTGGCACGCCTGTCTTCAAGCACGCGTTAGGCGAAATGGGCCAGCACGGGTCCCTGCCTCTGCCTTTGGGCTGACGCAAAAAGCACCCCTAACGCAATCCTGATGCCCGCGGTGCTACGCTGGAATCATCATGAAAGCAACGAAGAATTTCTCCCGACCACCTTGGCGCCCCTGGCTGGTCGTATTAGCTCTCATCAGCGCAGCCACGGCGGGCGGTTTTCTATTGGACCACCGGGTATCGCTCACCAGTGAAGCCATGCTTTATGTACTGGTGGTTGTCGTCGCCTCGTACACATTGGAGTTTCTGCCATCCGTAGTGTGTGCTGTGGGCGCTGTGACTGCCTTCAACTTCTTTTTTGTACCGCCTCGTTGGACTTTTGAGGTCGAAAGCCAGGAACATCTGATTTCACTTTTCGTCATGCTGATAGTGGCCCTTGTCATTAGTCATCAGGCGGCTGCATTGCGGCGTGAAACCCAACTGGCCCGGCTGAACGTCTTGCGCGCCACACAATTGCAGGAATTAGCCACACAACTGGCAAGCACCAGCAGCGCCAACGGGGTAGCAGAATCCGGTCAACGTGCCTTTGACGAAACGTTTGGTGGCCCAAGTTTCCTGGCAGTTTCAGCGCCGAATGCAGCCACCGAGTTCGCATCCGACTTAGATGCGCGCGTCCGTGACGGGATGCGCAATTGCATGCGCGAAGCCGCGGCATTGGGCCCCGGCACCGGACGCTGGCCCGGGTTGAATGCTTGGTACCTGCCTCTTGGCAACAAAGACCAGATGGCCGGCGCAGTTTGTATTCAAAACGTTGAAGCCAGCGACTTGTCCGGGCGCGAACATGCGCAAGCCCTGTGCGCGCTACTGGCGCAAACGCTGTGGCGCCTAAAACTGGGCGAAGACATGCGCAGTTCCCAGGCAGAAGCCCAAAGGCAACAGGTGCAAAGTACTTTCCTGGCAGCGATTTCTCACGACTTACGGACGCCGCTCGCCGCTGTCGTGGGCGCAGCATCTGCATTGCAAACGCAAGGTGACAAGCTCGGTGCGGTGGAAAAAGCTCGATTGCTGGACAGCATTGTGAGTGAGGCCACCCACCTCTCAACGGTGACCGAAAACACCTTGCAATTGGTGCAGCTTACCAATGCCGCCCAGCCACCCAAACGTGACTGGGAATCGATGGAAGAAATCATAGGTGCCGTGGTTGCGAGGCTACGTGTGCGCGATAGCACCCGTCGCATTCAGTCAAACGTACCCGAGAATTTGCCTCTGATACAGGTGGATCCCGTGCTGATCGCCCAACTAGTTGCCAACCTGCTGGACAACGCTCTGAAATACAGCACGGATGCAATACAACTGAAGGTGAGCATGCATGGCAATTCCATGCATGTCTGTGTGAAGGATCGCGGTCCAACGATACCTGGCGCCCGACATCAAACCATTTTTGAGCCCTATTCGCGAAACGACAAGTCAGGTCAACGCGGTGCCGGCTTAGGTCTGGCACTGGGGCGCGTAATTGCTTCGGTGCATGGCGGCAGCCTCACCGTGCACATGCGCCATGGCGGCGGCAATACCTTTTGCTTTAGCTTGCCATTGAGCGACCATCAACCCGGTGGAGAAAAATCATGAGCTTGCGCGTGCTTGTGGTTGAAGACGATCCGGAAATCCGCAAGATCATTCAGTCGTCCCTATCGGTCGAAGGCTTTACCGTGCAAACCGCCGTCTCATTGAGCGAAGCCAGTGCACTTATCCGCCACGCTCTACCCGACATTCTGGTTCTCGATTTGGGCTTGCCCGATGGCGATGGACTGAGCTTGGTGCAGGAGGTGCGCAAGACCTATAGCCTGCCCATCCTGATCGTTTCTGCCCGGCATCAGGAATCGCAAAAAATCCAGGCATTGGACGCTGGTGCCGACGATTACCTGGTCAAACCTTTTAGCGTTGGAGAACTGCTGGCGCGCATCCGTGTGACCTTGCGCCATCGCGGCACCGCACTGGCCGCAGCAGTGACCCAATATTCGCTGGACGACCTGCAAATTGATTTGATCAACCGCGTCGTGAATGTGCGTGGCCAAGACGTGCACCTGACGCCAACAGAGTTCAATCTACTGGCACGCTTGGTCCGAAGTGCTGGGAGGGTCGTCACGCACAGACAATTGCTCGGCGACGTTTGGGGTGCGGAATTTACCGACCACACCCATTACTTGCGTCTCTATATGGGGCAACTGCGAGCCAAGATCGAGACAGACCCTGCCGAACCGCGCCACTTGCTGACCGAAACCGGGGTCGGTTACCGGCTCGCGAGCAGCTAACGGATTGCCGGAAGTAAGGCAAAGGAGCGCGACGGCATGGCTGCACTCAGCCCGCCAATCAACCTGTTTGAAACATCCTATTTCTTGAGCCGAGAAATTGTCGCAAATACAAAATCTACTGGAATGGCCCATTGGTGCGTGGCGCTATTTGCAATCTTGTTCCGCAACGTCAGCAGTATTGAGGGGTTGCTCCCGGCTTCCCAACAAATGGGTAATTGAGTTGGGAACCCAGGTTCAGATTCAAGTCTTAAGCTGTTGCAATCAGATACTGCTCTTTGGTACCGCCAGCGGCCACCAGAGAAGCCAGCCACTTAGGTGTCAAACCACGGCCGGACCAGGTTTCGCCATTCGGTCCCTTGTATTTGGCCGCCACAGCTGAAGTCGCTTTCTTAGCCTTGGCCGGCTTTGCAGTCTTAATACCCGCAGATTTTGCCTTGCGACCAGGTTTAGCCTTGTTAGACTGCAAATCTTTAACCGTAATGCCGAAGGCTTGCATCTTCTGACGAATTTCAACGATCGTGGTCTGAAATTCCTTGGTACGAATCTCGTCGGCCTGCTTTTGCAGACTTGCGATTTGGCTTTGCAGATCAATAAGTTTTGACATTATTTTATATTCCAGCAATAAATTGTATGAATTAAACGACTCGACAGGATCTCTTCTGTCGAATTATGAATGTAGCACGTAATTTTGGATTGTTTTCTATATTCTTTTAAATACTCAACCTCGGATATCCTTTCATGTATCTTCTCCACTCTTATTCCGATTGACTTACCCCCCATCATTACGGAACCTGTGCGGCTTTGTCGCTAGTATATTTTGCGGTGCAGCATTTTCCTTTAGCCCACCAGATGCGACGATATTGTTTGAGCGTTACCACGCCATGGAGGAAAGCCTATTGCACAGCACCTTGTTAAGACCGCTAAAAATCAGCTCTCAAGAGACTATTGAGCATTTGAGCAGTGACTTATTTGCCGTGGTGGAATATGACATGGCCACAGTCAACAGTGCAGCCATCAGTTCTGAGCGTTGGTGTGAAGTCATGTTGCTGCTGAGCAATAGCAAGGCCTGTGAAGCGAAGTCAGACAAAGTTAATGACACGCTGAACGTCATTATCAGTAGTAGCAAGACAGCCGATTCTTCGGGTGCAACACCGACAGAATTCAAATTGCGGGTTCAAAGTGCAACCCAGGACTATCTGGATGCTGCTTTGGTCGCTAACACTGGCCCGATGGGCACAAGAAATATCAGTCTGCGTCTGCAGGCAATACCGCTCACAGGCACACGTTCGTTTGTCCACCTGCACTACGCCTACGATACGCAGTGGTTGGGCCGTATGGCCATGCAAACGTATTTGCAAACTATGGGACGAGGCAAAGTCGGATTTACATCCGTAAATGGCGAAAACGTCCGTGCCACATATATTGACGGCGCACGTAGTGTGATTGAGCGCAATACGATGCGTTACTTTCTAGGATTCGATTGCGCCCTCGCCTTTAATATCCAACCAACCTCACAACGCTTCAGTTCAATGGCACAGTGTTGGTACGAGCAGGTGGAGAAGTACCCGGTGCAATGGCATGAAATGCAGCGCACCGAGTATTTACATATGAAGGCTGATGAATACCGACATCAGGAAAAGAATCCTTGAAGGTGGCCCATTTCGGCCCGTTACTAAAAACTCCAATTTGCATTGACTGATTGGGGTGTTGCGCTCAGCCGCAGGCTGCGCTTGCCACCGCGCTGAGATTCAAATGTCAAACTCCCAATGGCATATCCCATCAGGCCACCGGCTACTGTGTCTGAAAACCAGTGCTC
>CANFNO010000301.1 GCA_947447845.1 Burkholderiales bacterium
CCCCCGGAATATTGCATCCCGGGGGCATGGACCTGTTGCTTAACAGGCCTTGCGTGCCAAGCTGCTTGCGCAGCCCGCGCAACGCTTACTTGGCCTTGGCGGCTTTCTTGACTGCCTTGGCAGGTGCGGCGGCAGCTGGAGCAGGCGCTGCCTTCAGTGCTGCGCGCTGGTCTTTCAGGGCTGCAATTTCAGCGCTGATCTTGGCCTTGCGTTCGTTCAACTTAGCCAGGCTTGCAGAGATCTTTGCAATCGCCTTGGCTGTTTTGGAAACTACGACCTTCTTTGCCGCGGGCTTTGCTGCGACAGGTTTTGCTGCGGGTTTTGCAGCGGCTTTTGCTGCAGGCTTTGCAGCAGCCTTTACCACTTTCGCGGGAGCTGTCTTAACGGGTTTTGTTGCTGCCTGGGGGGCCGCTTTCTTTGCAGTTGCCATGATTGATATTCCTATTGGTTGGTTCGGCGATCACTAAATTCGACACAAATACATAGCCGCTTCATACGTGCATCAACAAGGATTATCGGGGAAAGCCAATCATTGTTCAAAAAACAATCTACACCGTATCGTGGGAGCTTGTTTTCTGCACGCACATCGCGTTGCAATTCACAGGTCACAAGCATGTTTTTGTAGACAAAAAATACTATTGCCTGCGGCCATAAGTTCTGCATACTCAAACCTGTCATCCCGACAGAAGGAGCGCTCCATGAAGATATTGTTAGCAGTCGATGGTTCCGAAATGTCCCTTGAAGCGGTGCGCTTTGCCATTCGCATGGCATTGGCAGGATTGAATTGCGAAGTGGTACTGGCCAATGTGCAAGAGGCGGCCAATTTGTACGAACTCATCGTCGCGCACAACCCGGAAGTGTTGGATCGCGTCAGTGCCGAAGCGGGCTTGCATGCGCTGCAATCGGCCCAGGCTCTGCTGGATGCGGCGGATGTCGAATATGAGTGCGAGGTCGCCCAAGGCGACCCTGCACATACCCTGATCGACATCGCCGAACGCTTTGCCTGCGACTTGATTGTGATGGGCGCGCGCGGCCAAAGTGCTTTGCGCCGCGCCATGATGGGCTCTGTGTCCAACGAGGTGCTGCACGCCAGTGCGGTACCGGTGGTGATCGTCAAGCCTGATGTTCCGCCTGAAGATCCGATGGAATAGGTAGGCTTACAAAAACCAGTCCGGATAGACGCCGCGCGCTTGATGAACCAGCACGTCACCGAGGGTGATCAGTTCGGCAACCGCGGCATCTTCCACCGGCTCGGTCGATCCGTAGCTGATCAGCTCGCGGTGAGTATTGGCATGCATGATCTGATCGGTCAAATTGGTCGGCAGGTACAGGCGTTCGCAGGCCAGTTGCATCGCCATGGCCCGGTGACCAACCAGACCCGTTGGCAATAACCCATGCAAATAAAGTACACCCAAGCTGAGTGAGTGGATGCCTTCGTTGGCCATGAAGAAACGGTTTACCGCGGAGAACGCTAGCGTCTTGGAGTTGCGAACGCAGCAAACTGCGTTGGAAAGTAGTTTGAGCGCGGAGTACTCGTTGAAGCGTACTTTTCGTAGCTGGCCGCTCCAAAGAAGCACTTCAAGCTCTGCCGGTCGCTCTCTCAATAATGTGGTGGTCATAGGGTGAGGCATTGTTAGGTCATGTAACCTTCTATATCGACCAAATTCGCCCAAACAGGAGGGGAGAAAAGGCCTATCTTTTGTCGTCCAGTGCGCCACGCACTTCATGCGCTTGCACATCGACTATGTCGTCTGAAGCATTTTGAGTTGAGCGCTCTGGTCGTCCTGATGGGGCAGATGGGCCAGACCAGACACCAGACCGGAATTGTTGCGAAGTCTGGCGAAACCGCACAAAGGTTTGCCAGGCTGCAGGCTTGCGCCCGGTGATCAGAGCCAGAACCAAAGCGATCAGTGCTGCAGTAAGGCCAATTAGCAGGATGCTCGCGATCATGATGCCCGCAAACGCGAGCAGGGTAAGTTTCAGCGCACCCCGCAGAACCGAGGCAAAGAGATTAGAAATGCTGTGCATGGCGCGATTCTGCTCGCGTTGACGCAGCCCTAAGGGAATTGTGCTTTTCTGGCTATACGACTCAGAGTGCGCCGCAGACGGTGGTTGCGTATTCCATGTCGTAAAAACTTTGAGACTCCTGGAAATCTTGCCAAGCTTCGTCCGTGTTGAACTCCATAGCAAACGGCACGGGAATACTGGAATAGTCTTGGCTTGGCTGGCCTCCGCTCACCAGTTTTCCAATTAACGTACTGAAGTTTTCAATCATGGCAATCCCCAAAAAAAGCCTGTCCAACGATTAGTCGCCTTGGTGGCGATGAAGTAATGTTGGCGATTATGGGAGCCCGTAGAGGGGCTGTGATGCACATTTCGAAGTGGAAAATTTGATAAATGTGACAAATTACCGCTTTTATCAATTAAATGCTGCTGCGGCAAAGAGCACACCTGCAGTGGCCTGGTTGAGGCTAGTGCGATGTGCTTTGAGTCGAGTTCAACAGGCTACCTTGGCAATGCAGCGTCAGCATGCGCCTTAGCGACTTGCCACTGAAGGGCTTTGACAGGTGGTCGTCCATGCCAGCGGCGCGCGCAGCTTCCCGGTCCACATCCAGTACGTTCGCCGAGATCGCAATAATGGGCACATGCTTTCCCGCCGCCTCCATGGCACGCATCCGGGTCGCGGCCTCCAGACCACCCATCACAGGCATTTGGATGTCCATCAGCACCAGATCCCAGTTTGCACTGGCAAACAGATCGACGGCTATCTGCCCATTGCCGGCCAAGGTCACATCGTGGCCCCAATTACTCAACATGGTGTTCGCAACCACCTGATTGACCGGGTGGTCTTCCACCAAAAGTATCTTGAGGCTGCGGGTCGGCTTATCACCGTCCAGCGGGGTTGCGGGGGATGGGTCTTCATCCTGCAACTCTTGCAAAATTGAATTGGAAAATGGTAAGGATTCTGCGCTGGGTAGGTGCAAAGTGAAATAGAACGTACTGCCCACACCGGGTTGGCTGATGAGTTCGATTTTTCCACCCATCAATTCAACCAGTCGGGCGCAGATGGTCAGGCCCAGGCCGGTGCCACCAAACTCCCGTGTGGTGGACGCATCGGCCTGACTAAAGGCATCAAATATCAGTTCTTGCTTTTCCTTTGAAATGCCGATGCCGGTATCCGATACGGCAAACTGCACCTCACAGGCGTTGCCAGCGACCTCAGTGCAGGACACGTCCACGCTTATGCTGCCTACCGTGGTGAATTTGATTGCGTTGTCACACAAATTCAGCAACACCTGTCGTATGCGACCCGGATCTCCCATCAAGCGGGAAGGTGGCTTAAGGTTGTCGGGCAATATCAGACGCAGTCCTTTGAGCTGAGTGCGGCCTTCAATACTTGCCAGTGTTTCATTCACCACGCTGCGCAAGTCAAAGCTCACTCGCTCCAGCTTCATCTGCTGGGCCTCAATCTTGGAGAAGTCCAGTATCTCGTTGAGGATCACCATGAGGGCCAAAGCCGACGATTTGATGGTCGTGAGGTACTTCAGCAGCACCGGATCTTTCGCGAGGTCTGTCGCCAGTTCTGTCATCCCGATAACCCCGTTCATGGGGGTTCGGATTTCATGGCTCATATTGGCCAAAAATTCACTTTTTGCCCGGTTGGACGACTCGGCAGCCTCCTTGGCCCTTTGAAGCTCGGAGCGACTTTGTTCCCGCTCCTGAATGAGTTTGACAATGGTGTTCGACAGCCAAGCCACGTCGTTGCTGTCCTTTGTCAACTCCAAGTCCTGGGACGGCAGCATCTCGGACAGAACTTGCGTCAGGGAATGCAGAGCATGGTCGCGTTCGCCCAAAGCGGAAAAGATTTGCCGGTACAGAACGATACCGGTGCCTATGCTCAGCAAAGACAAGATGATGCCCAGCGCAACAATGACCTTGATGGAGTGCTCGATCGTCACGTATTGCGCTTCAACAGCATTGACCTGCAACACCTCGATACGCTGCCTGAGTTGCTCCAGCTGGCGCACGATTTCTTCGGTCTGCTGGTCAAAGCCATCCGGGGCTTTCATGATGACATTGCCGCTGGCCTGAGAGTGGCGATAGGCCTCAATCATGCGCAAGCCGGTTTCATGCAGGTGCGTCAGAGCAGAGGCCAGGATTTGTGCGTCTTCCTTGAGTTTTTCATCCAGGTGGGCGACATCGGCTAGCAGGCTGTGTGCGTGGTGGAGCGACTTCAGCGCATCCTCCATGCCATCGTTCTCGCCTGTGGCAGCGGAGTCCGTGACGTATTGCTGCACCTGAATGGCCTCCACACGCGTTTCGGCCAGATCATTTACGAGCCGATCCGTTACATGGTGCTCAAAATCGCTGCGGGACCGGATTTCGTTGAAGGATGAGATCGATCCGACCAGAATCCAGACGATCAGGCATACCGACAAAGCGATGTAGCCAGGAATGAACGCTCTTAGCTTGTGTGAATTCATCGCAAGTTGCCCATGATGCCGATTTATTGTGTTGACCAGCACTGGGCAGCCTCCCGACCAGTGTCTGCGGATCAGTTTAAAACAAAGTGGCGTTTCCTCTCACCCCTTGTCCAAGTGGGTGAATAGGGGACTGCTCCTTGTTTACCTAGGGTTAACCCTTATAATTAAGTCACGTTGCTTTATCAAAGGATTAACCATGTACCGTCTGAATGCGTTGTCCAAAAATGCTGCCTCACCGATGCCTTCGCAACAAGC
>CANFNO010000302.1 GCA_947447845.1 Burkholderiales bacterium
ACCCCGCGCGGGATCGTGATGTCGATCAGCTGGAAGCGTCCGCGCGTGGCATACGCCTTGGCCAGCGCCGCCTGCAACTCAGCGCGCGTGTTCACGCGCACGCCGTCGCCGTTCATACCGGCGGCCATCACGGCAAAACCCCAGTGGTCAAGGTTGTTGAAGGACGACTCGCTCTGGAAGGTGCGCAGCATTTCCCAACTGGCGTTGTTGAATACCAGCACGATCGGGTCCCAGCCGTAGCGGCGGCAGTTGCCCAGTTCCCAGCCCGTCATCTGGAAGGCACCGTCCCCCACCAGGATCAAAGGGCGCTCGCCCGTGGCCGCCTGCAAACCCAGACCCGCGGGCACACCAAAGCCCATGGTCGCGTAGTAGCCGGGTGCCACCAGTTCGGTCTGGCTCATATCCATGGCGGTGAAGAAACAGTCGCCCATGTCGCTTGCAATCGGCATCGTGCCGTGCAGTGCCATCAAGTCGTTCACGGCGGTGGCGATGTCGGTGGGCGTGATGTTGGCCTCGTCGGCCACCAACCCGTGAGGAAATTCCTGCCGCGGCACGCTGAAGGTCTGGCTGCTGGCGGGCACGCGCTCCAGCAGCCTGTCCACCAGAGCAGCCAGCGGCATCTGCGCATAACTGTGGTAGCCCATGGTCACCTGGCCGTTGAGCGCCTGTATCGTTTTGCGCAGGTCGATCTTTTGCGCCGACACGCCGAAGTTGGTGTCGCACACGATGACGCCCAAAAGAAAAAGCCCGTCCGAGTTTTCCACACGCGCAGTGATTTCAGGTATGCCGGCCACGCCCATGTAGGTGCCCAACAGCGTGTCGGTTTGCGCGAGCAGGCCGCGCCCCATCAGGCTGGTAACGACGGGCAGGCTCAGGCGGCGCGACAACTCAGCCACCTTGTCTTCAAGACCGAACCGGCGCACCTCGACACCAGCCATGAGCACCGGTGCCTTGGCCTGCTGCAACCGCTCCAGGATTTCGCTGACGCAGGCGTCGAGCGCGTCTGCGTCCACCGCCATGGCGGCCTGCGCTTCGACTGGCGCGCAAGGTACGGCCACCATGTCGCGCGGAATCTCGATGTAGACCGGTTGCGACAAACGCAGGCAACTCGCCAGCACGCGCGCAATCTCGGCCGGCGCCGTCTTCGCGTCATCAAGCCGCGTCTGATCGCAGGTGATCTCCTTGTAGATCTGAAACTGCGAATCCAGCGTCTTGGCCTGGTGGTGCAGCAGCAGGCCCGAGCTCGACTCACCCAACCCGGGGCCGCCGGAGAGCACCACCAGCGGCGACTTCTCGGCAAAGGCAGCGGCGACAGAATTCACCATGTTGAGCGCGCCCGCCCCGTAGGTCACAGCCGCCACGCCCAACCCGCCGCTGATGCGCGCCGCCGCGTCCGCTGCAAAGCCAACACCGGGTTCGTGCGAGAGCGTATACAGAGGCAAAATCTGCGACTCTTCGATGATGCGAAAGTAAGGCAAAGCGAAGTCGCCGGGTATGCCAAAGATCTGGCGCGCACCATGCGCCTTGAGGGCGTGGAGCAAGGATTGGGTGAGGTTCATGAGGGCCCTTTCTTCCTGGTTAATTTTGGCGGTCCATTGCGTTTGATGGGTTTGATGTGCTTGAATTTAGCGGGGCAGTGGTGCTATTTCAAGAAGTCACATGGTGTGAGTGACGCAATAGTGCGTCTTTTGTGAAGGAAACGCCACAGTGTTGTGCATGGGCGTTTCGCGGCAGTGAGCTGTCTGATGCGTTACTCGCGCCGGTGTGCGAAGCGCTCGGTCGATTGCTCGCTGCTCACGATCCGACGCCTGCGATGGTGATGGATGCCGCATGGAATGTGCTGCAAATGAATCGGGGTGCGCAATGGATTGCGCTGACACTGATGCCCTGGATTGCGCACTTGCCGAAAGACCAACCCGTCAACATGCTCGATGCCATGCTTCACCCGGAAGGCATGACGCGTCACATGACCCACCTGGAAGAAGTGGCGCCCGCCATGCTCGCGCATTTGCGGGATGACGCCATCGTCGTACCTGAGTTGCTGCCCCGTGTCGAGTTGCTGGCCGCCCAACTTCAAAAGCGATTGGGCAAGAGGCCGCTCACCCCTTGGCCCCGACAACTGGCGCCGGTGCTCACAACCCGCTTCTCCACGGTCCATGGTGAGCTGGCATTTTTCAGCATGTTCTCTACCTTCGGTACGCCGCAAGACATTACTCTGGCTTCACTGAGGGTTGAGCATATTTTTGCAGCAGACGCCCTGACGCGGGCGGTGATTGCGGCGCAGGTGGGTTGAGGCCGGCTTTTTTCCCAGCAGTCAATGCCAGCCTGGCGCAGGCCGGCGTCTATGTGGCAAACATTTCGTCAATGGGATCGCGCCTGGTTTAACGGGGATCATTCACACGTACCCATTGGCCACTGTGTGCACTCTGCACCGCAGCGGCCACGTAGGCCAGTCCTTGCACGCCGTCCTGAATGCCGGGGTAGAGCCGGAGCGGCAGGGCTGCGCTGCGGCTGGCGATGCGCGCTGCCACCACCTCTGCAAACTCGGTGTAGAGGTTGGCAAAGGCTTCGAGATAGCCCTCCGGGTGACCGCGTTCCACGCGGGTGGAGCGCTGTGCGCCCTCGGTCATCAAAGGCCCCAATCGACGGGTGATGATTTGATCGAACCCCTGGCTGTTGCGGTAGAGCAAGCGGTTGGGTTCTTCCTGGTGCCACTCCAGGCCGCCGCGCTCTCCATGGATGCGAAACGACAGACCATGCTCGGATCCCGCGGCTGCATTGGTCACCCACAAGGAGCCGCGTGCGCCTTCTGCGTAGTGCTGCAGGGTGCTCACATAGTCGTCTGCCTGACCGCCGGGCACCGTGGGACCCAAGTCCGCCACCAGGCGCTCAATTTCAAGCCCTGTCACGTAGCTGCCCAGATGCACGGCATGCGTGCCAATGTCCAGCAGCACCAGTGAGCCGCCGGAGCGATCGGGCTGCATGCGCCAGCCCTCGCTTGAGGGTGCATCTGCCACATTGCCTTGCACATACTGCAAGTGGATTTGCCGAATGGAGCCCAACTGCCCGCTGCGCACCATGTCGCGCGCCTGACGCACCAGCGGGTAACCGGTGTAGCAGTAGGTCACGCAAAACTCCAGACCCGTGTCGCGCACCTTGGCGGCCAGTGTTTGTGCGCTGGCCAAATCGGTGGTGACGGGCTTGTCGCACACGATGTGAAAGCCCGCATCGAGTGCCGCCATGCAAATATCAAAGTGGCTGTCGTTGGGCGTCATCACGGCCAGCACATCGACGCGGTCGCTGCGCGCGGCTTCTGTGGCAATCAGCGCCTGCCAGGAGCCATAGCTGCGCTCGGGCGCGATACCCAATGCGATGCCACCGGCACGGCCGCGCTCAGCGTTGGACGAGAGCGCTGAGGCCACGATGTCGTAATGCCCGTCCAGACGCGCGGCCATGCGGTGCACCGGTCCGATAAATGAGCCTGCGCCGCCGCCAATCACACCCAGACGCAAGCGCCGGCCTAGTTGTTCAAACACCATGGTGGGTTCCTTGAGCATGATTTGGAAATGGAATCAGCCTAGCAGGGTGAGCATGCGCAGCGCCTCGGCATGCAAGGCAGTCACCACCGGCTTCATCAGTTGCAAGCGGTCAAAGCCTTCGGGCGTGTCGGAGAGGCTTTGGCGCAGGCTGCGACTGAAGGTCTGGCGCATGGTGGTGCCGATGTTGAACTTGGCCACGCGCATGCGCTTGAGGCGCGCGATGTCTGCCTCGGGTATGCCGCTGGTGCCATGGATGACCAGCGGCAGCGTGGTGCTGGCGGCAATGCGCCGAACCAGATCAAAGTCGATGCTGCAGCGCGCCTCGGTCATGCGGTGCACATTGCCCACCGAGATGGCCATCGCATCCACGCCGCTGTGCGTGGCAAAGGCCAGTGCGTCTTGCGGATCGGTCAGCTCACTTTTGATGTGGTCGCGCCCTTCGGTATAGGGCACGGAGCCCACTTCGCCCTCCACGCTGGCGTCATAGCCCTGGGCCAAACGCGCAATGGCGGCGGTGCGCGCAATGTTGTCGGCCAGTGGCAGTTGTGAGCCGTCAAACATCACCGAGGTGAAGCCCGCATCCAGCGCCTGGTGGATGCGCGCCTCTTCATAGCAGTGGTCCAGGTGCACACACACCGGCACGCTGGCCAACTCGGCCAGGCCGCGCGCCATGCCGGCAAAGCCCACGACCCCCATGTGGTCGGCCATGTCCTTGTTGCAGGCCAGAATCACGCCGCGATTCGCCTCCGTAGCAGCAGCCAGAATGGCCACCACTTCCTCGCTGCCAAACACGTTGAAGCAGGGCACTGCGTAACCGGCGTCTGCTGCCGGAGGCAGCAGGTCTTTCAGGGTTGCAAGCATGCGGCAGCGCTCACTTGAACTTGGCAATCATGTTCTTGATGCCCGGTATGGTTTCGATCTGGTAGGCGTGGTGCGGATCGAAGTGCTGCACCAATGATTTGGAGTGCGCGCCCACGATGACGGTGAAGTAATACATCTCGTAGCCCGGTGCGGCCACGCTGGGGTGGTAACCCTTGTCGATGGCCACCACGCTGCCGCTGCGCACGTGGTACACCGGGCCCAGGTCATCTTCGTGCTTGTAGACAAATTGCGCGCCAAAGCCGTGGTCGGGGTTGAAGCGGAATTGGTAGACCTCCTGGTACTCGGTCTCGTGGGTGGCACCGTCGGTCACACGCTCGG
>CANFNO010000303.1 GCA_947447845.1 Burkholderiales bacterium
ACCAACCTGGGCGGCTCCTGGTCGTCGCTTACTGAGGCGGGTGAGGCCAACAACCTGAACCTGGCGCATATGTATGGCTATGACCCGACCGATGTGATGGATCTGACCAAGGCCGAAATGCAAGGGCGGGCGGAGGCGCTGCAGGCGTTGATTGCGCTCAAGGCCGTTGTGCCCGGTTTCGAGAATGCCAAACTGCGTAATTTTTCCATGACCATTGGCGTGCGCGACTCACGCAAGATCATTGGTCGCACCAACCTGACGGGTGACGACGTGCGCAACCAGGCAAAATTTCCAGACTCGATTGGCATCTTCCCTGAATTCATCGACGGCTATGCAGTGCTGATTTTGCCCAGCACCGGGCGCTATTTTGAGGTGCCCTACGGATGCATGGTGCCGCTAGAGGTGGACAACCTGCTGGTAGCAGGGCGCTGCGTGGCGGGCGATATGGTCTCGCACGCGGCCATGCGCAACATGATGGCCTGCACCGTGACAGGGCAGGGCGCTGGCGCTGCGGCGGCGGTGTCGTTGCAGAAGAATGTGACAACAGCCCATGTAGACATGGCAGACGTACAGGTGGAACTGCAACGGCAAGGGGTAAGACTTCATTGAAGTGCCATCATTGCTTACGCCTGTTTACATTCGAAACAGGATTCATACTTGTTGGGTGAAATTTTCCGGCTGAGCTTGGGGATACTCGCAGCAACTATTTCAATTGACTGTGATTCCCATGACTATTGCTGAAAATCTCAAACGCATTCACCCTTTGCTGGCCGTTGCGGCTGTTTCAGTGACGCTGTTTAGCCTGGTCGGCATTGCCGCCATCACCGGCGTGTTGCCGACTTCCCAGGGCGCTAACAGGGATGCGTCTGCTAGCGAAAAACAAGCAGACACGCAATCCTTGCGTGCGGAGGAGGTGATTCCAGCTGACGAACTTTCCGGCAAAAAACATTCTCCCAAAGTAGCGCACACTGCCCAGCCTGCACGCGTCCAGAAGCCTAATGTGCAAGGGGATGGCACCGAGTCCGCGCAACGCAGCACGGGCGTTGCCGCAAATTCGCAGGCGGCCAATACACAGGCGGCCAATTCGCAGACGGCCAATACACAGACGGCACATAAGCCTGCCGCGCAAAACAGCCCTGTTGGCATTGGCGTGGGCGCCGTGATCGGTGGTGTGCTGGGCAATCAGGTGGGCAGCGGTGACGGCAAGACGCTGGCCACCATCCTGGGGGCGGTCGGTGGTGGCTACATCGGCAATGAGGTCGCTAAAAAGAACCAATAGCCGGAGCACGCCGGGAATCTAACCGAGTGCCCGCGAAGGGCACACTCATTACGTCGCATCAATGCCGGGCAGCGTCACTACGTAAAGGGCATTTCCCTCGAGATACAAGGCGTTCACTTGCATGCGCTAAGGTATCGCCATGAAGCAAACTTTTTGGAGCCTGGGCTGGCGCAGCCTGTGGCGTGATCTGCGTGGTGGAGATCTGCGCCTGTTGATAGTGGCCGTGACCCTGGCCGTGGCGGCTTTGAGTGCGGTGGGCTTTTTTGCTGACCGTCTCAAAGGCGGATTGCAACGCGATGCGCGCCAACTCCTGGGTGGTGACGCGGTGGTTGCCAGCGACAACCCGACTCCTGAAATTTTTGTGGCCAAGGCGCGTGCGCTGGGTCTCTCCATGGTCAGCACACTGAGCTTTCCCACCATGGCGCGCGCCGAGGACGCCAAGGGTGGTGCTTCCAAGCTGGTTTCCCTCAAGGTGGTGGAGCCCGGCTACCCCTTGCGTGGCAGCCTGATCATGGCCACGGACACTGCAGGGGTTGAACAGCCCACCCGCGAGATTCCAAAGCCCGGCGAGGTCTGGGTCGATGCCGCCCTGTTGGAGTCACTGGCGATAGCCAAGGGAGACAGCCTGCTGCTAGGGGATAGCCGATTCACCGTCGCCGGGGTGATTGCGCTGGAGCCGGACCGGGGCGCGGGTTTTATGAACTTCGCACCGCGCGTGATGATGCACCGCCAGGATGTGGCTGCCACGGGCTTGATTCAGCCCGCCAGCCGATTGAACTACCGCATGGCAATGGCTGGCGAAGAGCCGCAGGTCAAAGCCTTCGTCGCCTTTGCCGACAAAGAGGTGAAGGACGGTGCCAACCGGGCTGAGCGCGGTGTGCGTGGTGTGCGCGTGGAGTCGCTGCAGACCGGCCGCCCGGAAATGAGCCAGACCCTGGACCGCGCCGAAAAGTTCTTGAGCCTGGTGGCCCTCCTTGCCGCGCTGCTCAGCGCAGTGGCTGTGGCCCTGGCCGCGCGTGCTTTTGCCGCCAAGCATCTGGATGATTGCGCCATGCTGCGCGTGTTGGGCCTGAGTCAGCGCGCCATTGCTTCGGCCTACTCCTTTGAATTTGCGCTGGTAGGGCTGTTCGCAAGCAGCCTGGGCGTGGCGCTGGGTTTTGCCATCCACTATCTCTTTGTCGCCCTGATGGCGGGCTTGCTGGAGACCTCGTTGCCCGCCGCCAGCCTGTGGCCGGTGGCCCTGGGCATGGGTATGGGCCTGACGCTGCTGCTGGCCTTTGGCTTACCACCCGTGTTGCAACTGGCACAAGTGCCACCATTGCGAGTCATGCGCCGTGATGTCGGCAATCTGCGCCCCGCTTCACTGGGCGTGCTGGCCGTGGGCGTGGCAGGTTTTGCCACCTTGCTCCTGGTCGCCAGCAGCGACCTCAAGCTCGGCCTGATTGCCGTGGGTGGCTTTGCCGGTGCGGTGTTGTTGTTTGCCGCACTGAGCTGGCTGGCGGTCAAGCTTTTGCGCCGCAGCGTCAACGAGCAGACCGCCCCCCGCTGGATGGTGCTGGCCACGCGCCAACTTGCCGCACGCCCGGCCTTTGCTGTGGTGCAAGTGAGTGCCCTGTCTGTCGGCATGCTCGCGCTCTTGTTGCTGGTGTTGTTGCGCACCGACTTGATCAGCAGTTGGCGCCAGGCCACGCCACCCGACGCGCCAAACCGCTTTGTGATTAACGTGATGCCGGAGCAAAGCGACAACTTCCGTGCTGCGCTGACCCAGGCCGGGGTGCAGAAGTTCGACTGGTTCCCGATGATTCGTGGTCGTCTGATTGCCATCAACGACAAGGTGGTTACTCCTGAAGATTACGTGGACGAGCGCGCCAAGCGCCTGGTGGACCGCGAGTTCAACCTCTCGCACAGCGCCACACAGCCGCCTCACAACGAGATCGTTGCGGGGGCCTGGCAGCCCGAAGAGCAGGGCGCAATCAGCGTCGAAGAAGGCATTGCTAAGACCCTGAATCTAAAGATGGGCGACAAGTTGGAGTTTGATATCGGCGGTGTGCAGACTCAGGCCCGGATCACCTCGCTGCGCAAGGTGGACTGGAGCTCCATGCGCGCTAACTTCTTTGTCATGTTTCCGGTGAGCGTGCTGGCCGATGTGCCCGGCACCTACATGAGCGCCTTTAAGGCACCTATAACCAAAGGCTTTGACAACGCGTTGGTGCGCCAATTCCCCAATGTCACTGCGGTGGATATGACCAGCACGCTGAATCAGGTGCAGCGCGTGCTCGACCAGGTGATACGAGCGGTGGAGTTTTTGTTTGGCTTCACGTTGGCGGCTGGGTTGGTGGTGCTGTTTGCTGCGGTGAGTGCCACGCGCGAGGAGCGCGCACAGGAGTTTGCCGTGATGCGCGCGGTCGGTGCCCAGGCCAGCCTATTGCGTCAAGTGCAGCGCGCAGAGTTGGCCGGTGTCGGTCTGCTGGCCGGGTTTCTGGCCTCCTTTGTTGCCAACGCCGTGGGTTGGGCACTGGCCCACTACGTGTTTGAATTTGAATGGACAGTCAGTCTGTGGTTGCCAGTCTGGGGTTCGCTCTGCGGCGCGGCTTTGGCTTTGGCGGCAGGATGGTGGGGCCTACGCGATGTGTTGCGTCGCCCGGTGGTGGAAACCTTGCGCAGAGCGGCCAGCTAGGCTTTATGTCCGGTTTCGGGTTTCTTCAGGCGTGCGGTTCCTGCTGCGTGGCGCAGTGCACGCTGCCACCTCCGGAGGCGATGGCGTCCATGTGCAACTGCTCTATGACCCGACCGCTAAACACCCGCTGCAGCAAAAGCTTGGCAGCACGGTCCGCCTTGGCATCGCCAAACTTTTGCGAAATGACGGCGCCGTTGCACACGTAGAAACCCACGTAGCCCGCAGCAAAGGTGGCCGAGTCACCCTTTTGGCTAAAGGTTGACGGCGCTTGCAACACCACCACCTCAAGTTCCTTGCCGCGCGCGTCTCGGGCCCGGCGCAGAATTTGCAGGTGTGCCTTGGTCACGGCGTGGTCATAGGATTGCGGGTCGGGGTCGAACCCGGCCAGCACCACACCGGGGCTGGCAAAGCGGGCATAAAAATCGGTGTGCCCATCGGTGATGTCGCGCCCTTTGATACCTGGCAGCCAAATGATGTGGGTTAGCCCTAGCAAGCGCTTGAGCTCAACCTCAAATGCCGCTTTGCTCAAACCAGGATTGCGGTTGGGGTTGAGAACACAACTTTCTGTCACGATGGCCGTGCCTTGTCCATCCACTTCAATGCAGCCGCCTTCCATCACCAAGGGGGTGTGCAGCAGCGGTACGCCAGCGAGACCGGCTACCAAAGAGGCCACTTGGGCGTCATTGGCATGCGCTTGTTTGTTGCCCCAGCCGTTGAAGTTGAATTGCACCCCGCCGCGTTTGCCCGTCATGGCAGGGTTCACTACAAAACT
>CANFNO010000304.1 GCA_947447845.1 Burkholderiales bacterium
ATCGCGCTCCTTGCGGCGTTCTGCTTCATTTAGAGAAATCACGTTACTCTCACGTTCATGCTTGGCTCTTGCAATATCCTCATAGAGAAGCTTCATGTCTGCATCAGCGCTCAGTCGAGCTTCATGCCTTCCCATCAGGGCCGGAAGCAGGGACTGCACGCTGCTGGTCGGTGAATAGGCCGCTGGCTTGATCTGTGTCCAAGGCAGCGCATTTCCATAGCTTGCTTCACCGAAGTCTCCTTCATCAGAGCCACCTTGCAATGGAATGTCCGGTAGAACACCGCGCAATTGCGTGGTGCCGCCATTGACACGGAAGAACTGCGCCACGGTCATCTTCAACTCGCCAAAGCGCGGCTTGTCATTCTTGGCGATCCGGTCCAGATCGACCATGGTCTGGACGGTGCCCTTGCCGTAGCTTGGATCGCCAATAACCAACCCGCGGCCATAGTCCTGCATCGCCGCAGCAAAGATCTCAGACGCCGAGGCCGAGCCTCGATTGATCAGAATACCGAGCGGGCCGCTCCATGTGACCTTGGCCTGCGCATCATGTTCCACCGATACGCTGCCATTTGCTTTGCGCTGCTGAACGACCGGGCTGTTTCCCACAAACAGGCCGGTGAGTTCCACCGCCTCGACCAGCGAGCCGCCACCGTTGTTGCGCAGATCGATGAGTAGGCTATCGACATGCTGCTTTTTCATATCGTCCAACATTCTTGCAACATCACGTGTCGCACTCCTGTAGTCTTTGCTGCCAGCCTGCCTGGCTGCAAAATCTTCATAAAACGAGGGGAGCGTGATGACACCAATGCGGTGCGTGGCCGCACCGTCAGAGACGGATTCCATAAACGACTTCGCGGCTTGCTCGTCCAGGTGCACTGGTTTGCGTACCAAGGTTACGACTTTGTGTTCACCGTCCGGACCAGCCTGTGCCGGAAGAATATCGAGCCTGACAATGGAATCTGCAGCGCCTCGAATCAGTTCAATGGCGTCGTCCTGCCTCCATCCAAGAATATCAACCAGAGGGCCCGTTGCCCCTTGCCCTACCCCGACAATGCGGTCGCCAACATGCAATTGGCCTGACAGGCTTGCAGGTCCGCCAGATATAAGCTCACGGATAGTTGTGTAATCCTCTGACTCGGCCAAGGTTGCACCTATACCGGTCAGGGAGAGACGCATCGAAATGTCAAACTCTTCGGCTGATCTGGGGCCCATGTAATTGGTATGGGGGTCTATGGACATGGTGTACGCGTTCATGAAGGTCTGGAACGCGTCCTCACTCTTGGCCTTGGAAACGCGCTGCATGGCATGCGCATAGCGCTTGTCAAGTATTCCCGCAATGCTTGCGCTGTCTTTGCCGGCAATTTTGAGCCGCAGCCAGTCATTTTTCACCCGCCTGCGCCATAAGTCGCGCATGTCCGCTTCGCTTTGTGGCCAGGGCAGCTTGTCCCGTGCGAGCTCCAGAACTTCATACGTCTGAAAGTCCATCCCCTGCTTTAGCAGGGATCTTGCATATGCAAAACGCTCAAACATCCTTTGTTCAAACAAATTGAAAATGGAGAAGGGCAGGCTCAGATCTTCCCTCAGGATCGCGTTTCCGATTTGACCCCGCTCCCCGGCAAACCGGTCTATGTCCGCCTGCACAAAAAAGTATTTCTCGCCATCCAGGGCCTTCAAATACTGGTCGAAGATCTTTTCAGAGAGTGCCGGGTCTAGCGGCGTGGCCTTGTAGTGGTAGCGCAAGAGGACATCAGCTGCCAGATGCGCGGCCTGCGCCTCATAACGCTCTGGCTTCAAATCAGGAGGGCCTGCATCAAGCGCTGCGCCTTGTGCGAATGTCGCAAAGCCCAAAACCAGCCACAACAGTCTTTGATTCAATTTCATAGTCAAGCAGTTTTCCCGTTGAACGTCTGCCGAGATGGCGATCTGAAGATGGCTAGTATGTGGTGTGCTCGTATCGGACTGCTTCCGATTGATGAAGATTCCGTAAAGTTTTGGGTGCAGTCCTATAGAACTTGGGAATGACAATATGGCAAATGGAGACGCCGATTAAGTAGGATTTGCGGTTTGCTGGTTGTTTGATAAAAGCGGCATTTGGAAGCACGGGCGCATTGGGATAGTTCCGTTTGCAAGGTGTGAGCGATTGGTCCCATTTACTCACTATGCGCAAGGTTGGCAACGCAGGCATAGCCTGATGATTGGCGAAACATAGTTGGCATCCATTACTTGCTATTGATGTGTCCTCTATTACACGCGCAATGGGTAAATTGCGCCACGCATCAACACATATCGAATCGCATGTTCAAGTTGCGCCATAAGCCACAGCACCAGTCGGCTTAGCGAGAGATTGATGAATAACAGTGCGATCAACTTTGTCATATCAGCTTTGTAATGATGCCGACTAATAGAGCGTGTCGACGTCACAGGTGAGTTGATAACCCGCGCCGCGCTCGGTCAATATGAGCGTCGGATTGGCCGGATCGGTTTCAATCTTGACGCGCAGTCTTCGGATTTGCACATCAATTGACCTGTCATAGACCTCAGCTTCATGCAAGCGCGACATTGATAGCAATTGATCGCGCGAAAGAATGCGCAGTGGCGCCCTGCATAAAGCACTGAGTAGACTGAACTCCCCGTTGGAGAGATCAACAGAAACGCCTTGCGATGAAATCAGACGCCGCGTACGCAAATTGAATTCCCAACCTGCAAATCGGAACGCGCGTCGCGTGTTGTCACGCTCTGGCAAAGTAGCTTGTACCTGGTATCGCCTAAGCACTGCACGCACGCGGGCAAGTAGCTCTCGCGGACTGAAAGGCTTGGTCACATAGTCATCGGCACCCAATTCGAGCCCCATGACCCGATCTGCCTCTTCATTGCGACCAGTCAGAAAAATGATTGGAACTGCAGCCCGGTCTCGAAGCGCTTTGCCAAGCTGCATGCCGTCTTCACCTTGTAATTTCAGATCCAAGAGGACCAGATCGATGGACTCGCGGTCCACCACGTCGAACAAATCCTTACCGCTGCTCCCTGCGCTCACCCGCATGTCGTGGCTGTTGAGATATTCGGCTATTAGTTCTCGAATGTCGGGGTCATCGTCAATAACAAGGATATGCGGTGCGGTGCTTGGATTCATGCGGATGATCTATTGATGTTGCCGTATGGAACCTATTGTTGCGAATCCTTGTAAAGGGCTTGATAAGCATGTTTAAAGTTTGAGCCAGAGTTCAACACTCCTGAGACCCGTTTGGAGCCAGAGGCGCCGAAGCAGGTGTATCAAGCCAAAACACCCAGAAAAAGCTAGCCAGCATGCCGAGTGTGCATATCGCCTTTGTCTTCGTGGCTATGCGCCTAGCAACTGCTTCGCCCTGATCGCAATGGTCACGCGCGATCACTTCCGGGCTATTGAGATGCAGGCATTCCAAGTTTCAAAAGCAATATAGACAGATTGAAAATTGGGAGTGACGTGAAAATAGCCAAGTATTGTTAATGCACAGATGAACATCAGACCTCACTCCAGCAATACTAATTTAGGTTGCTTACGTAACAACTTCACGTGCACGCCCCTGCGCCGTAGCTCTGTCAACTGCATGAGAAGCAGAAGACTCCGAAAATGGGTGCGCTTTACAGGTCGCGCACCCAATGCGGTCATAGTGAATCCAGCCGGCGCAAGCGCAGTGGAAATCTTTGCAACAAGACTATTGCACCGCCAAAGATGATCCCAAACGGCAGAACATTGACTCAACATTTCAATTGAAACAAAGGACTTGTCACAACTGCGATAGATTTGGTGCCAAATTCAAGCAAGCTCAAGGCCTATTGCCGTACAGACATTGCCTGGTTATGAAGGATCCATCGGATGTGTGTAAAACAACAACCAAACGTAGACGAATGACGACCCAAACCGCAGATGAGCAGGCGACGAACCGCGGACTGCTTAAGCACCTGTCTCGTATCTGGATACTGACGGGCTTGGTCGCATTGCTTACCGGATTGATTGCTGCGGCTGGACTATGGCATCTTCGAACCAATGCTTTTGAAGCGCAATCGCGAGAGCTGGGTCTCTTGTCCTTGGCTCTTACTGACGAGGTCGATAGAGGACTTCAAGATGCAGAAGAGGGTCTGCGTGCTGTGCAAGCAGATTTGAATGAGGGCAGGATTCCTATGGAGGGAACTTCAGCAAGGCGCTCCCTCAAGACGTTCGCCGGCTTAATGCCACTTTTTCGCAAGTTGTGGGTTGTCAATAATCAGGGCATATTGCTTAGCGCGTCAGATACATCCGCAGCACCACAAGTGGAGTACTTTGGATCAGCGACGGATCAAAGTGGGGGCCAAAATTTCGTCATCAGTCGCACCTATGTTGATACCAAGAGTAAAGAAATCTACGTGGCAATGGCGGTCCCCTTCAAGGCTGTAAATGGCAAGGATGGTGGATGGATTTTTGCGGGGATCCCAGCATCCAAGCTGCTCGGCGCATTTTCAGCTGCAAGCCCTTCACCTGACGCAAAGATGGCCGTCTATAGAGGGGATGGTGTACTGCTTGCCGGCTCCATCGTTGCAACAACGCGGTTAAACGAATCGGAGATAGCCAAACGACTGGTTAAACCCCGTGACATTCAGCTGCACACTTTCCAGGATGGAACGACCAGGCTGGTCAGCATGCATTCGTTGGATCATTTCGATTTGCGAATCAT
>CANFNO010000305.1 GCA_947447845.1 Burkholderiales bacterium
ACATTACCCATGGCCTGACCGCCTCTTACAGCTACTTCGGTTGTGGTTCTTGCCAGCTGGCTAGCCTGTTGCGCGGTATCCGAGTTTTGACGCACGGTTGCGGTCTGCTGCTCCATGGCTGCCGCTGTCTGCTCCAAGTTCGAAGCGGTCTGCTCGGTTCGATTGGAGAGATCCAGATTGGCAGAAGCAATTTCCTTGCTCGCCACCTGCACACCTGCAACCTGCTCCTTCACGTCTGCCATCAACGCCTGCAGATTCAAGCCGGACTGGGATATCGCACGGGCGATTAGCCCGATTTCATCACAGCGGTCCAGATTCAACTCGTCGGAAGTTGTGCCGCTGGCAACCTGTTGGGCAGCACCCAACACCTTGACCAGCGGTGCAGTCACTTGCGCCTCTATGGTCCACCAAGCAAGCATTAGCGCGACCAGCATGGCCGCACCTGAAGTTGCCCATGCTGCAGTCTCCAGTCCAGACAAAGCCAGCGAAGCAACCATGACCGCCGCAAGCACTGCCATGGGGATGCGCACACGCCAGGCGACTGGCAGCAACTTTGGCGCGCTGAGCCAGCGCAACAGCCCGGTGCGCACTATCAGGCCGCGGTGGAATGCCAGACCGCCGGCACGGCCCTCACGAAAGCGACTGTACAGATCTTCAGCACCTCTTACTTCTGCCGCCAGAGGCTTGGTCCGCACAGACAAATAGCCCGTCAATTTTCCATTGCGCACCATGGGCGCTGCGTTCGCCCGCACCCAATAGTGGTCTCCATCTTTGCGCCGGTTCTTTACCAATGCGGTCCAGGAATATCCGTCCTTAAGGCATCTCCACATATCAGCAAATGCCTCTACCGGCATGTCCGGATGTCTCACCATATTGTGTGTTTGCCCCATTAACTCATCTAGCTCAAACCCACTGGTGCGTATAAAGGCGCTATTTGCGTAGGTGATTCGGCTGGTGGTATCGGTCGTTGAGAGCAAGGTCTCCGAACCGGGGAAGTCATAGGCATTTTGCGTAACGGGTAGATTGGTGCGCATGGCTTGAACTAGCTCCCCTGCATTGAATAGTTATCGACTTCTTGAAAATGTATGATTATGTGTTCATTAGAAGTGTTTTGACTAGCGATTGCTGATTGCGCATGCACGGTTCACGCAAGGGTCTCTTGTCTAGGCTAATATTAGGAAAGATACAAAAATACTTCGATTTGGGATGACTGAATAGTGCGCAATAGAATTTCCAAGTTCGCAACGACCTTCGCGGGTTTGCTGGGCGCGGCAGATAAGTCCGTTGATGTCAGCGCTCAACTTGAAGATATTCGGCATGCGATGCTAGCCAGTCTGTCGGACATTCCTGCTGGCACCTTAGGACTCGACAAAACCTGGGGCGCGATAGCCCGGGCCGGGGCGGCACAAAGCCTCTGGTATCTAAGAAGCGACCTTCTGGCATTACTTGCCGCCCATCATGGAGAAGTCGATGCTCGCAAAGACCTCGACAACATTACGCAAATGTTTCGCGGCTTGGTGCCAGCGTCCTTGATGGGATCAGGTCGAAAACCAAAAAAGTAGCGTCGAGCGGTGCGTTCGGTGCGCTAAGCGGTCTTGTTGATCAATTGGCCTTTTTCAAATCGATCCAGTGCTTTGGAGATTTGAATGGCTGCTGCCGACGGGAACTGTTGGATGACCTCATTGGTGTTCCGGTCAGTCAATTGAATCAGTGCCTTCCCTGTCGTTTGATCCAACACGAAAGCCAGCGAAGGGTTCAGCTTGTCCATTTTGACTTGCAGATCATGCACCTGGCTAGCCAACTCGGCTTTGGAGATTGGATTGGCCGGAGTCTTATCTGAGCCTGAACCAGCGCCTTGTGACTCAACCAATTTGGGAGCCACTTCTGTAGTAGGACTGCTTTTTGCCGCCGCAATGAACCCTTCACCCGCGCGCGAGGCCGAAGACAACGGCACTTGGATCGGGATAAACGACGTTGCGGTAAATGAAACTGCAGTCATCTCTTCGAATGGTTCATATCGAACAATATGCAAGCGACGCCTGCATGGTGTCATGGAGCAGTCGCAATACGACCCAACCCCACTTGACTCTTATTCGGTCGTTTCAAAGAGAACTTGAGGCTTTTTTTTAAAATCGCAAGAAAATGGCCTTGGCTGCGAATTAACGCCGATTTTTTAGCTGAAAGTCGGCCATAAATTCCAGCAGTTGATCTACTGCTGAAAGGCTCAATGCGTTGTACATCGAGGCCCGTATTCCACCAATGGCGCGATGTCCCGCCAGGCCGGAGAACCAAGCATTGCTAGATTCGGCGAGAAACTGAGCCTCCAACGCTGGCGTGGGTAGCGTAAATACGGCATTCATCAGCGAACGATCTTTTACGCCTGCACGGCCTTTGTAGAAGCCATCGCTAGTGTCCAGAAACTGATACATCTTCCCGGCTTTGTGCCGGTTGATCGCATCCATGCGCTCCAATCCGCCAATTTGCTGTAGCAGCCAGCGCGTGACCAAAAGAGTGACGTAAATCGAAAACACGGGTGGCGTGTTGAAGTTGGAATGGCTATTGATCTGGGTTCGATAGTTCAGGAAGTCTGGCAAATCAGAGTTGGCCTGGGCCAGTACCTCATCGCGTATCAGCACCATGGTCACACCAGCCGGGCCGATATTCTTCTGAGCGTGGGCATAAATGATGGAAAAGCGCTCAGCTTCGCAGGGGCGAGACAAAAAGTCCGAAGACATATCGCAGACCCGGGGCACGTCGTCGCGCCCCAAAACACGATGAAACTGAAGACCTTCCACAGTCTCGTTGGACACGTAATGAAGGTATCTGGCATCCGGAGAAAACACCAGTTCTTGCTCTTGCGGCAGACGACTGTAGCCGCAGTCCGAGCCATTCCAGAGCACGCGCACCGGCCCTTCGCGACGGGCTTCATCAATGGGTTTGGAACTCCAATAGCCGGTTTGCACATACTCTGCTGGTTTTGACTGGCCCCGCAGCAGCGTCATGGGCACCATGGAAAACTGCTGTGTCGCGCCCCCCTGCAACATGAGTACGTGGTAGTTCGGTCCCAGGCCCAAAAGCTTGCGAACATTGTCTTCAAGTTCCGTGAGCACCGACGCAAACCAGTCCGTGCGATGGCTGATTCCCAACAAGGACAGTCGAGTGCCGGGCACCTCCAAGATGGCTTGTTGGATGTCTGCCAAAACACTGACTGGCAAGACACCGGGTCCACCGGAAAAATTCAGCTGATTTGGCGAGCTTGCCGTGCGCTGCGCGGTGGCCTTCAAGGGCAACTGTGCGACCGGTGGATGCATCAAACGCCACAATAGTGCATGGAACGCCCTTTGGGCCTTGTTGATGTGCTCGTTCTTATAGGGAAAAATAGTTTCCACGTCCATGGCATGGACCACACCGCCATGGTCAATTTCAAAAAGTAACAAATCGCCCGAACGTGTCTGTGCGCAGTCCATCACCAAATACTCGAGTTTCATGCGCTGGTTTATTGCGGCCAATGCGTCTTTGTGTTTTTGCACAAACGCCTGGAAACCATTCATAAACGCGGCTTCTTCACGTCGCTTCCAGTCTTCCTCATACATGCCAGCATTGACGTAATGAATCATCCAGTTTGAAGATACGGCCATGTGACAGACGAAAGGCTCACCATCAATGAGTGCAAGCCTGACTTTTCTGAACTGCCCCTCAGCATCGCTGTAGTCGATAAACGGCGCCATGAAGAATTCGGTGTCCGGCACATCGCAAAGGTATGGACCAATGCCATCATGGCTATCAATTTTTCGGAGATTCAAACCGGCTTGGGAGCCTACTGGACGCAAAATAATAGGGAAATCGCAGCCCGGAGCCAGCTTGGACAGAGAGCTATCTCCGCCAGCAACTCCATCCAGTTGCCCACGCATCACGCGGTGCGTTACCGGCGCCAGGAGATTGGGAATACCTTGCAGCAAATGGCTTGCTGCATCTCGCCCCGTCAAGGGCAGATATTGAGGTGAATTCAATACCGGCTTGGGCCAATGTTGAAGTTGTACAGCCAAGGCAAGCAACAGACTGCGGTTTTCATCCGAATCCGCAATCCCGACAAACAGTAGATCGTGCTCCGGCAAGGATTCAAGCAAGTTGTCGCTGTCATGGACGAAATGGAAAATCAAGTCAACATCTGACTCTTCCAGCAAACATTCCAAGGGCGTATTGGATTGGATGCAACCCTGTGCAACCAACATCAGCAAGCGTATGCGAGCAGGCTGTACGCGCGCTGGCACGATGTAGGTCTGCTGCATCGTTAGCGCCTCTTTTTGGAACTCCAGACCCAGTTCTTTCTGGTTGAGGCATTGGGCTGCAATGGACAGATTCATCAGCAACTTCGGATTGCAGTTGTCCTCCGTCAGCAGTTGCAGCATCTGGTTAGTAGGCAGGCGCAAGTCATGTCCTGCAATGCTGGCACGCAAAAAGGGTGCAAGACCCAGATATTCAAGTCCCCGGTGCTCTCTCAATACCGTATCAATATCGTTCATTGCATTCTCCGTAATTCACCATCTCGCACCGGCAAAACTATCCGTGGGGAGGGATGTTTCCCTCAGCGGATTGTCGTGGTGAAGTGCTGAAACTAAAGCGCGAATAGCAAGGCTAATACCGGTCTATTGCCATTTTGAAAAGCACATAAAAAAAGGACTTAAC
>CANFNO010000306.1 GCA_947447845.1 Burkholderiales bacterium
ATCGAGCCCAAGCAGGGCGGCAAGTGGAAGTTGCTCATGCGCATCTTCTCCAACCCCAACATGCCGCAGATCGACGACTACTACGAGCCCTTCACCTTCGACTACGACCACCTGCAATCGGCACCCGAAGTCAAGGCCGCACCGACCGCCCGCCCGCGCAGCCTGATCACCGGCAAGCGCATGGAGAAGATTGTTTGGGGACCGAACTGGGAGGAAATCCTGGGCGGTGAATTCAGCAAGCGCAGCAAGGACGCCAACCTGGCGAACTTCGACCAGGTGCAAAAGGACATGGTCGGCCAGTTTGAAAACACCTTCATGATGTACCTGCCGCGCCTGTGCGAGCACTGCCTCAACCCGGCCTGCGTGGCGAGTTGCCCGAGCGGTTCGATCTACAAGCGCGAAGACGATGGCATTGTGCTGATCGACCAGGACAAGTGCCGCGGCTGGCGCATGTGCGTCTCCGGTTGCCCCTACAAGAAGATTTACTACAACTGGAAAAGCGGCAAGGCCGAGAAGTGCATCTTCTGCTACCCGCGCATCGAGGCGGGTCAGCCCACCGTCTGCAGCGAAACTTGCGTGGGTCGCATCCGCTACCTGGGCGTGGTGTTGTATGACGCGGACCGCATTGCCGAAGCCGCCAGCGTGGTCAACGAGAAAGACCTATACCAGGCGCAACTGGACATCTTCCTCAACCCCAACGACCCGAAGGTGATCGAGCAAGCGCGCAAGGACGGCATTCCCGAAACCTGGCTGATCGGCGCACGCAACAGCCCGGTTTACAAGATGGCGGTGGACTGGAAGGTGGCGCTGCCGCTACACCCCGAGTACCGCACGCTGCCGATGGTCTGGTACGTGCCGCCGCTGTCGCCGATTACCTCGGCAGCCAACGCTGGCCACATTGGTGTGAATGGCGAGATCCCAGACTTGGCCCAGATGCGCATCCCCGTGCAGTACCTGGCAAATTTGTTGACCGCTGGCGATACCGCCCCTGTGGTGCGTGCCCTGGAACGCATGCTGGCCATGCGCGCCTACCAGCGTAGCAAGCATGTCGATCAGGTGCAAAACCTGGCCGTGCTAAAGCAGACCGGTTTGACCGTGGCGCAGGTGGAAGAGATGTACCAGATCATGGCCATCGCCAACTACGAAGACCGCTTCGTCATTCCAAGCAGCCACCGCGAATACGCCGAAAACACCTTTGACCTGCGTGGCGGCTGCGGCTTCTCGTTTGGCAATGGTTGCTCGGACGGAGCTTCAGAGACCAGTCTCTTCGGTGGCAGCAAGCCGCGCACCATTCCCATCAAGTCCTACGTTTAAGGAAAACACGCTATGAAAGACAACCGCTATTCCCTGCGTGCCTTGGCCTTGTTGCTGGGCTACCCGGACGCCACGCTGCGCAGCCATTTGCATGAACTGCTGGAGGCCATCGACAAGGAGGCTGTGATTCCCGCAGCGCGCCGCGAAGAACTGCGCGCCTTTGCCGCAGAGCTCACGCGGCTGGACCCCATGGACGTGGAAGCACGCTATGTGGAAACCTTCGACCGGGGCCGCGCCACCTCGCTGCACATGTTCGAGCACATCCATGGCGACTCACGCGAGCGTGGCCCGGCCATGGTCGACCTGGTGCAGACCTACGAAAAGGCGGGCATGCTGATGGCGCCTGAAGAGTTGCCCGACCATTTGTGCGTGGTGCTGGAGTTCGCCTCCACCCAGCCGCCCAAACTGGCGATTGAGTTCATGAGCGAGATGGCCCACATCCTTACCTCCGTTTTCAGTGCGCTGGTGCAACGTGGCAGCCCTTATGCGGCACCCGTGGCCGCTGTGCTGGAACTCTGCGGCCAGCGTGTGCAAGCCGTGTCTATCGTCGCTGACGAGGCGATGGACGATGTCTGGCAGGAGCCCGAAGCCTTTGATGGCTGCTCTACCAAGGGCCAGTCCAAACCCGGCGAGGCCCAGCCGATTCACATTGTTCGCAAGACGGTGGCGCCGCTTAATCCGGCACCCGCGACAGCCGCATCCATTTTCGCCAAAGGCCCGAAAGCACAAGACGCCCAAGCCCAAGGAGCACGCATATGACTTACCTAGACAACCTCCTGTTCGGCTACTACCCGTACATCTGCCTGACCATCTTTTTGCTGGGCAGCCTGCTGCGCTTCGACCGCGACCAGTACACCTGGAAGAGCGATTCCTCGCAGCTGCTGCGCGCAGGGCAACTGCGCTGGGGCAGCAATCTGTTCCATGTGGGCGTGCTGTTCCTGCTGGTGGGTCACACCGTGGGCATGCTGACGCCGCACTTCATTTACGAGCCTTTCATCAGTGCGGGTAACAAGCAGATCATGGCCATGGTGTCGGGTGGTGCGTTTGGCGTGTTGGGCTTCATCGGCGTGAGCCTGCTATTGCACCGCCGCCTGAGCGACGAGCGCATCCGCATCAACTCCAAGACCAGCGACATCGTGCTGTTGGCGCTGCTGTGGTTGCAACTGGCACTCGGCCTGATCACCATTCCACTGTCGGCACAGCATTTGGACGGCAGCATGATGATGAAGTTGGCCGGTTGGGCGCAGCACATCGTCACCTTTCAGGCCGGTGCGCCCGAACTGTTGGCCGAGGCCAGTTGGGTTTTCAAGCTGCATATGTTCCTGGGCATGAGCATCTTCCTGATCTTCCCGTTCACGCGATTGGTGCATGTCTGGAGCGGTTTCGGCACCGTGGCTTATCTGGTGCGGCCATACCAGTTGGTGCGTAGTCGCCGCATCGGGTTGGTGGAGCGTGAACCCCTGAGCCGCAATGCACGCTGAACCTTGTCAGACCATGGCACGCTTGTCTGAAGGCACTTCTGGACGCAGGACGGTATGGCACTCCGCTCCGTCCGTGTCCCCCGCCCACTGCGTGGGCTCCTCCTCTACCTACCGGATCGGAGCGCCATACCGTCCTGCGTCCGCCTACGCATGTATTACGCAACGATCAATAGGAAGCAAGTCCCATGAACACATCTCAAACAAGTAACCACGGTTGCGGCGGCAGCGGTTCCTGCGCCTGCGCTTCCAAAGCAGCCGCCACACCCGAACCCCTTGCCTCTATCAATGGCATCACGCTCCATGCCGCGAACGCACGACCGGACGAAGAAGCCCTGCGCGAACGGGCCTACACGGAACTACTGCGCCAGCAGGCAGTGCTGGCAGGTCTGCTGCCGCGCAAGGCTGTGCTGGAAGCACCAGAGCTCAATGAGTCCGATCGCGCTGTGCTGGAGACGATGGTCGACGCGGCGGTGCAAGTGCCTGCGCCCACCGACGAAGAGTGCCAGCGCTACTTTGATGCCCGCAAGAACCAGTACGTGGTCGGCCAGGCCGTGCACCTGCGTCACATCCTGTTTGCAGTGACGCCAGGCGTGAACGTGCAGGCACTGAGCGTGCATGCCGACAAGGCCCTGATCAGCCTCCTGGGCAGAGATGTGCCCGTGGATTTATTTGGCAAGCTGGCCGCCGAGTTGTCCAACTGCCCGACCAGCACCCAAGGCGGCGACCTGGGCTGGGTCGGCCCGCAGGATTGCGCGCCAGAGCTGGCCACCACGCTTTTCTTTCAGACCGAAACACCTGTCGGCCTGGGCGTGCAACCGCGCCTGATCCATACCCGTTTTGGTTTTCACATCATCGATGTGCAGGAACGCCGCGATGGCAAAGCACTGGCCTTTGACGACGTGCGCGAGCGTGTGGCGGCCCAACTCGCCATGCAGTCGCGTGCTAAGGCCTTGCACCAGTACATGAGCCTTTTGGTCGGGCAGGCGCTTGTGGAAGGCATTGAGCTCGACGCTGCCGACTCACCCCTGGTGCAATGAGGGCAAAGCGGTATTCGACCTATCAATCAACGGAGCCCCGATGAATATTGAAAATTTTGCAGACCTGTTGCAAGCAGCGCGCGCACAGCCCTTGCAGCAGCGTTTGCTGTTTGTCTTTGCCAACGCAGTGCTGCCGGACGATGCCAGTGCGGAACAGCGCGCAGGCTTCGAGGCGGGGCATGGCGGCGCTCTGGTGCCGTCCATGTGCGTGGACAAGAGCCCGGACGACCTATCGTCCTTTGATTCCTTGACAGAAGAAGCAGCACAGTTCGGTCATGCATGGCGCTTCGTTTTTGCCGGGGCCATGTCAGGCAGTGTCCACAGCGCGCCCGATGCTCAGGAAGTGGATACATCCCTGCAGGCCATGGTGGAGTCCATCAAACGCGGCGAGATGACCCGCTATCTGGCTTTCGACCGGCAGGGTTCGCCTGTCGTTCTGGAGTAATGCCTGCTTAGCGCTTCAAAAGCTGGTTTGCAGCGTGAGGGCCCGTAGGCCGCCAAAGCAATTGCATTGACACATTCAATGAAGTCAAGGGCTTGCCTTGGGCCGCGCCACAGGGGTCGAGGATTTCCGACAGAGTTACTGCGACTGACCTATCTCGATGACAAAGTTCTTGCAACGCTTCATGAGTTGGTAGGCTTTAGACCGACTGATGGTGGAGGTTTGTGTTGCCCAACTAATCGGTGTAGGGCGTACGTCAAAAAAGGGCTGAAAGAAGCCATTCTCCAAAAATGCGGGGATCACTTAGAAATTGGGATAGCGGATGTACGATTTCGCGGAAAGCAGTCACTCGACCAACGCCCACCACTTGCGAATTCTGTCAGGCGTGTTGCCCTACATTTGCGAT
>CANFNO010000307.1 GCA_947447845.1 Burkholderiales bacterium
CGTTCGCCCGTGTAGGCTGCCGTGCCGCAAGACCCGGCACTCGGGCCAATGGCCAAACCGACCAGAGCGGCGTTGTAAAAATCGGGCAGGCTGGGGCCAAAGGTGCGTGCAATGCGTTTGCCTTCGGTATCCAGCAGCATCAGGCTGCATAAAGCTCCGGGGCGAACCTGCTCGATACCCCGCAACAAGGTATCCACGATATGAGGCAGAGGCGCGGCTTGGACGAGTAACTCTAAAACGCGGCTGCGATAGTGCGCATCGGCAGGGACGGGCAGATCGGGCGGGAGGTGGTTATCGGAAGCAGACATGGGTGCACTCTGATTCGATAGTACTACCTGAGGTCAAAGGGCCGCCTAGAGATACAGGCTGGTGTTGATTTTCCAGCGGGCCGCGGACTCGGCGCTCACGATGCGGTCTTTGACCGTGGTCTTGGCAAGGTTCAGGTCGCGCGGCGTCACGATCATGTCACGCCGGGTGTCCAGTACTACGCGCACAGTCGGGCGCAGCAGGTTGGCCGGGTTTGCCTCCACCACGATGGCCACCATTCCGCTTTCGAGCCGCACCAGGGTGCCTACCGGGTAAATGCCGACACACTGGATAAAGCGCTGCACCAGTTCGTTGTTGAACTGCTTGTTCCAGCCGAAGATACGCTGCAGCGCCTGCGACGGCTCCATGGCCGAACGGTACGGGCGCGTAGAGGTCAGTGCCTCATACACATCGATGATGGCCGCCATCTGCCCGACTTGCGAAATCTGCTCGCCCTGCAGGCCCGCCGGGTAACCCCCGCCGTTCATGTGTTCGTGGTGCTGGGCCACGATAGCCAGGGACAAGTCCGAAATGCCATTGATGGCGCTTACCGTGTCCACACCGTTACCCACGTGCTCGCGGATGGTGGCGAACTCGGCATCTGTCAGGGGGCCAGGCTTGTTCAAAATCTCATCGGGCGTGTGCACCTTGCCCACATCGTGAAGCAGTCCTCCAACGGCTGCATCGCGTGTGGTGCGCCGGTTCAACCCGAGGTGGTGGCAGAAGTTGACCATCAAGACGCTGACGTTGACCGAGTGCTCGAAGGTGTAGTGGTCCTTCTGCTTGACCCGACCCAGACAACTCAGGGCGCCCGGATTGCGCAGCACCGACTGGATCATGCGCTCGACCACCGGCTCGATGCGGTCCAGTTCCACCATCTTGCCCAGGCGCACGTCCGCAAGCACATTGCTCATCAACGCGCTGGCCTCTGCCAGCACCTGTTTGGCCACATGAATTTCGTCACTGAGCGCGACACGCGGGGGCGGCGCTTCGGGTGCGCTTGGCAGCGAAGCCAGCCCGAGTTCCAGGTCCAGATCCAGATCTAAAGGGGCGCCCTGTTCAGGCGTATCGGCCTGCACGTCCAGACCACGCTCGGTATCGATCAAGACTTTACGAATGCCGTGATGAAGAATTTTGTCAATCTCACCTTGTTGCGTGATCTTGAACTGGTTCACCAGAAAAGGGTGATCCATCCACCCACACTCCAGGTGGTGAATGAACATACCGACCCGCAGCTGTTCGGTTGCAATGCGTGTGATCATGGGCGCGTAGCCTTGATTGCTTGGGTATTAAAAAATTAGTGTAGCAGCAGGTATTCAAGGTGTCCTGTGATTAATAGCATCCGTGCTAAGGTTGACACATGTCAATCATGCAATAAAAGTTCTTGCATGGCACTCAGAGTGGCGCACCAAAACGTTGATGCATGTCAGGTACGCGGATACAGTTGCGGGTCGGCAGGTATCCGGTTCATCCGCAGCACATAGGTGAGTCCAAAATGATTGAAACAGTAACAGCCCCTGCTCAGCGCGAGCGGGTCATGCGGGAAGATGATTTCCTGGTCTCCAAGACCGACCTTAAGGGTCGCATCACGTATGGCAACCGCATCTTTATCGAATACTCCGGTTACAGCGAGGCCGAATTGCTCGGCAAGCAGCACAACATCGTGCGCCACCCGGACATGCCGCGCGGCGTATTCAAGTTCCTGTGGGACACGCTGGAGGCTCGCAAGGAATGCTTTGCCTACGTCAAGAATCGTTCCAAGGATGGTGGTTTTTATTGGGTCTTCGCCAACGTCACACCCTCATTTAATGCAGACGGTTCGGTGGAAGGTTACTTCTCGGTGCGCCGCAAGCCGCGTGCCTCCGGCATTGCTGCCGTCACCGGTTTGTACCGCCAGATGCTGGCTGAAGAACAACGCGTCGGACCCAGGGATGCCTGTGCCGCCTCTTTGGCACTATTGAACGCCGCTTTGGCCCAACACGGAGTGAGCTATGAGTCCTTCATTCTTTCGATCTGAGTCGGGGCGTTTTGCCCTGGGGGTGTTGGCGTTGTTGGTGTTGGGGGTGGCAGCGCAACTGCTGCTGGGGCCCGTACGCATGAGCTTGCTGGCCTTGATACCCTGCTTGTTGCTGCTGGTTTGGTGGATGTGGCGCCTGAATCAGCAGGCTGCGCTGTTGGCGCAACTCAGCCAAGTGGCCGACGAGGTGGCGCATGGCAAGTTCGAGCGACGCGTGACAAACATCACCGAGCGTGGCGAACTCGGTGCGCTAGGCTGGAACATGAACGACATGCTGGACCAGATTGAAACCTGCTTTCGTGAACAGGCCACGGCACTGGGCAATGCGGCGCAAGGTAACTTCGCGCGCAAGGCCCAAACCACCGGCCTGCGCGGGGGCTTCATGGCCTCCCAATTGGCGACCAACACATCCCTTGGCAGCATGGAAGAAAAAGTGCGCCAGGAGCAACGCGCCTCTGCCGAAAAGCAGGCCGCGCAAGAGCATGAGCAAATGGTGGCCGGCGAGAACCTGCGCATCAAGATGGCGCTGGATAGCCTGCCAGAAAGTGTCACCGTCTCCAATGCCGAAGCCCTGCTGGTGCACGCCACACCCGCTGCGCGTGCGTTGCTGCAAAAGCTGGGTGGTCCGTCGTTCCAGGTGGAAAGACTGTTTGGCCAAAAGATCAGCAGTCTTTTTGGCAATGCCGCATTGGCGGAGCGCTTTGACCGGGCCGTTGCCTCGGGAGAGTCGGTGGACATGGAAATTGCAGGGCGCCAGATTCGACTGCTGGCCAAGCCCATCCGATCAGCCTCAGGCGATTCAATAGGCCGGGTGACGCACTGGTTGGACCGTACCGATGAAATTGCATCCGAAGAAGAACTTGCGCACATGGTGGGTGCGGCCGAGCAGGGCGACTTCAGCCAGCGCCTGCGACTCGATGGCAAAGTGGGCTTCTTTGCCACGATGTCCTCCAACATGAACCAGCTGATGAACACCAGCGAACAAGGACTTAAGGATGTGGCGGAACTGCTTTCTGCGTTTGCCCAGGGCGACCTGACCCAGCGCATTGAACGCGACTATTCCGGTTTGTTTGGTCAGGTCAAAGACGGCGCCAACGCCACGGCTGAGAGCCTGGCGCGCGTGCTGGGTGAGGTGCGCGCCGCGACCGACGCGCTTACCGATGCGGCTGCCCAGGTCAGCGATACGGCCACTTCGCTTTCGCAAGCCGCCAGCGAGCAGGCAGCCAGTGTGGAGCAGACATCCGAATCCATCAACGCCATGTCGTCCTCCATCGGGAACAACAGCGACAACGCGCGCACCACCAACAGCATGGCCACCAAGGCCAGCAAAGAGGCTACCGAGGGTGGCCAAGCCGTGGCCCAGACCGTGGTGGCCATGAAGCAGATTGCAGCCAAGATTGGCATCGTGGACGACATCGCTTATCAAACTAACTTGCTGGCGCTGAATGCCGCGATCGAAGCAGCCCGCGCCGGCGAACACGGCAAAGGGTTTGCGGTGGTCGCCGCCGAAGTGCGCAAGCTGGCCGAACGCAGCCAGCTGGCCGCGCGCGAAATTGGCGAGCTTGCCAGTAGCAGCGTCGCCACAGCCGAGCGCGCTGGCAGACTGCTGGATGAAATTGTTCCCAGCATCGGCAAGACCAGTGCGCTGGTGCAAGAGATCGCCACGGCCAGCAGCGAGCAAAGTGCTTCGGTCGAGATGATCAGTGGCGCCATGGGTCAGCTAAGCAAGGCCACACAGCAAAACGCTTCCGCCTCTGAAGAGTTGGCGGCCACCAGCGAAGAACTGTCGGCTCAGGCCGACCAATTGCAACAATCGATCGACTTTTTCAATATCGGAAACTAGAGACATGAGATCTGCGCAAGTCATTAGCCCCTCCGAGGCGGCAGCCCTCGTAAAGTCTGGTGATTGGGTGGACTACGGCGCCACGCTGTGCCAGCCCGATGTGTTTGACCAGGCCCTGGCCCAGCGCAAATCTGAATTAAGCAATATCAACATACGCGCCTGCCTGAGCCTGCGTCCGCGTGCCGTGCTCGAAGTCGATCCGCAGCGGGAAACATTCAACTGGTTCAACTGGCACTTCAGTGGCTATGACCGCAAGAAGGCGGATTTGGGACAGGTCAACTACATCCCCTGCAACCTGGGCGAGATCAGCGACTACTACCGCCGATTTATCGCTCCCACCGATATCGTGGTGTTCAAAGTTTGCCCCATCGATGCCAACGGCTACTTCAACTTCAGCGCGGCCAATTTGTGGCACAGCGCGGTGTTGGAGCGCGCAAAAATAGTCATCGTCGAAGTGTGCGAAGGCATGCCCTACCTGCATGGCGTCAACAACGGTGTGCAC
>CANFNO010000308.1 GCA_947447845.1 Burkholderiales bacterium
AGCACAAGGCGCGTTTCAAGCGCCTGAACGAGCCCGACGTGAGCTACCACGGCGTGGTCTACACCGAGGCCTTTGGCCCGGCGGCCTACATCGGCCGTGCCCGCGTGGTGCCGCTGCGCAATATGGGCGCGGCCATTTCTCCGTTTAACGCGTTCTTGATTCTGCAAGGCATCGAGACGCTGGCGCTGCGCATGGAGCGCATTACCGAGAACACCATCAAGGTGGCCAAGTTCCTGCAGTCGCACGCCAAGGTGGGCTGGGTCAACTACGCCGGTCTGCCCGAGCACCCTGACCACGCGTTGGCACTGAAATACCTGGGTGGCAAGCCTTCGGGCCTGCTTACCTTTGGCGTGAAAGCCGTTGAAGGCAAGCGCCGCGAGGCCGGTGCCGCCTTTTTGGATGCGCTGCAGGTGTTCACCCGCTTGGTGAACATTGGCGACGCCAAGTCGCTGGCCACGCACCCGGCCTCCACCACGCACCGCCAGCTCTCACCCGAAGAGTTGATCAAGGCCGGTGTGCCCGAAGACGCGGTGCGCTTGTCGATTGGCATTGAGCACATTGACGACTTGCTGGCTGATCTGGACCGGGCACTGGCTGCCGCCTGAGACTGAGCATGCGCTTGTGGACTAGGACTTACCACTGCGCGCTTGAGCAATCATCGTGATTGATGGGTTACCGCTGCAGGTCCAGCTTTAAGACCTGCAGCGGAATCGTCCATTGTGAACCCCCGCAGAGGGAGAGGACAACCGGGCATAAGCCATGCAATTTCCATGGATGATCCTCTCACCGGCTGCTCGCCGGTTGCCCGGGGACTGGAAGCACCGCTATGATTTCTAGCCTGTGCTGCTGGAGACCTTCGTGTAATACGAGCGCCCAATGGTACTTGCTACAAGAACCAAGGGAGACTTCCGATGACAGAAGAAGCCACTAGCAACATGTTCAAGAAGCGGCGATTGGTGCGCTGGCTCTGGCTTGCTTCTGCACTCGCAGTGATTTGCGGCGTGGCCTATTGGCGCTGGCAGACAGGGCGCGATGACAAGCCCAACCCGGACAACGCTGCGCAAACCGCAGCACCTAAGCCCCTGGAATTTGCACCCAGCGATATCGCCCGGGTTGAGGAGATTGGCCTGGAGCGCAACGTTGCGTTCTCGGGAACCCTGGTGCCGGTACTGCAGTCCCTGGTCAAGTCCACCATCGGCGGTGACGTCTTGCGCATGTCGGTGCGCGAGGGCGATAGGGTCCAACGCGGCCAAGTCGTTGCCGAGATTGACACGACCGATTTGCGCGCCCGCCTGGAAGCAGCAATCGCTGATCAGCAGGAGCGCCGGTCACGCTGGGCCATTGCCTTGCAGAACCGGGACTCCAACCAGTCTCTGCTCGAACAGGGCTTCATATCCAAGAGCGCTTCCAGCCAGAACGAAAACACGCTCAAAGGCAGCGAGGCCGCAGTGCAATGGGCCGATGCCCAGGTCAAACTGGCGCGCAAAGCACTGGAGGACGCCACCATACGTTCACCGATCAACGGCTGGGTTGCCAAGCGCTTGGCGAACCCGGGTGAACGCGTGCAGCCCGATGGTCCCTTGGTCAACCTGGTCGATCTGTCCCGGCTGGAACTGGAGGCCACCGTTCCGGCGTCGGATGTTCCCGCCATTGCCATCGGGCAAACCGTACGCTTTCAGGTCAATGGATTTGCCGGGCGCAACTTCGAGGGACGACTGGACCGCATCAATCCCCAGACCGAAGCGGGTTCGCGGTCCATCAAGCTCTTTGTCGCGGTGGCCAATGCCGATGGCAGTCTGCGGGGTGGCATGTTTGCGCAAGGCAATATTTCGCTGTCCCACGGTGAGCCCATGCCGGCGATTCCCGTGAGCGCCATTTTTGAAGAGGCGGGGCAGAGCTATGTGTTTAGCATTGAATCGGGCCACCTGGTCAAGCGGGCGGTGGTGCTGGCTGAACGCAATGCCTCTGACAACCTAGTGGGCATTCGTTCAGGGCTATCGGTGGGGACACCTGTCGTGCGGGTGCGCATGAATGGCCTCAAAGCGGGCGCACCGGCGGTGCTGGTGTCCAAGCCCAACGACCCGGCTAACCCGGCTAACCCGGCTTAGGGCAACGCCATGTGGATTACCAAGACCAGTATCGGGCAGCCGGTATTTGCAACCATGGTCATGCTGGCACTGGTGGTGCTGGGTGCCATTAGCTACAACCGTCTGGGCGTGGACCAAATGCCCGATATCGAAGTGCCTGGCGTCTGGATACAGATTCAATACCCCGGCGCATCGCCCGAGCAGGTCGAAGTGGACATCATTCGTCCGCTGGAACAGGCCGTCAATTCGGTAAGCGGTGTCAAAAGCATCTTTAGCAACTCCCTGGAAGGCAGGGGTGAGCTGTGGTTGGAGTTTGCTTTGTCCAGCAATATAAACAAGGCCATTCAGGACGTGCGCGATCAGGTGGCACAAGTGCGCCCCGGTTTTCCACGCGATGCCAAAGACCCCCTGGTAGTGCGTGGCAAATTTGACGATGGGGAGCCTACGGTGTCGTTTGGTGTGGTGTCCAAGACGCGTACCCTGCGTGAACTCAGCACCCTGGCCGACCAGATCATCGTCAAGCGGTTTCAGGCGGTGGCGGGGGTGGCCAGCGTCAAGCTGGGGGGCGCCGTGCAGCGCCAGGTTTCGATCCAATTGCGCCCCGAACAGATGCTGGCATATCAGATCGGCGTGGACGAGGTGATTGGCGCCATTCAAGCCGTGAACCAGGATCTGCCAGCCGGTAGCTTGCAGGAAGTCACGCAGCAAAAACTCGTGCGCCTGGAGGGCAAGCTCAAAAGCGTGGATGCGTTCAAGGACATTGTGGTGGCCCGCCGCGCGGGTGCGCCGGTGCACCTGCACGATGTGGCACGGGTGACCGATGGTGAACGCGAAGAGCAGTCGATCGGCCGCATCAACGGGCAGCCCGGCTTGACGCTCAATCTGTTTAAAACACAGGAGTCCAACTTGGTTGCGGTGGGCGAAGACATCGTGAAAGCCGCACAAGAGTTGCAAAAGCACCTGCCGGCCGACGTGGAAATACGGCAAATCAAGGACAGTGCGCGTGACGTAAAGAACGCCCTCGACAACGTCAAGCGGACCATTGTGGAAGGCGGTTGCCTGACCATCCTGATTGTGTTTTTGTTTTTGCATTCGTGGCGCAGCACGGTGATCACCGGCCTCACCTTGCCGATCTCGGTGATCACCACCTTCATCGTCATGTACGGCCTGGGCTTTACCATCAACTCGGTCACGCTGATGGCTTTGTCGCTGTGCATCGGCTTGTTGATTGACGACGCCATCGTGGTGCGTGAAAACATAGTGCGTCACCTTGGCATGGGTAAGGATCACCTGACCGCGGCCCGCGACGGCACCGAAGAAATCGGCCTGGCGGTGATGGCCACCACCTTTGCCATATGCGCCGTGTTTATTCCTGTCGCCTTTATGAGCGGCATTATTGGCCGGGTGTTTTTTCAGTTCGGCATTACCGTGACTGCGGCAGTGTTGGTGTCCTTGTTCGTGAGCTTCACGCTGGACCCCATGCTGTCGTCGCGCTGGCGGGACCCGGTGGAAACCCGGTTTGCCGGTCTGCCATGGCTGCGCAGCATCATGGCGCAGGTAGAGCGGGGCGTGGAGGCGGTACATGTGCTTTACGGGCGCGTGCTGGTGCGTACCCTGGCCCACCGCAAAACCACCTTGGCGATTGCAGTTCTGGTGTTCGGGGGCAGCTTTGGTCTGGTGCCCCTGGTGGGCGGGGAGTTCATGCCCAAGGCTGACCAGGGTTTTTTCAACCTCGCCGTGAAGACGCCCGTGGGCACCAGCCTGTCGTATGCCAATGACAAGGCCATGCAAATCGAAGCGGCCTTACGCGAAATACCCGAAGTCGCGTTGGTCAGCACCACCGTGGGAAGCAACGGGGCCAATCAATCGGATCTGCTGATCAAGCTGAGCAACGCAGAGACCTCCCACCGCAAACCCCAACGTGAGGTGGAGGCAGACATCCGCGCACGCCTGCAGCGCATTCCAGGCATTGAATTGACGCTGGGCTTTGACCGCCCCATCTGGATCAACCTGATCGGCCCGGCGTCCGATGCGCTGCCCGAACTGCTGGGCCGCGTGATGAAGGGCATTGGCTCCATCAAGGGCGTGGTGGATCTGGAGAACAGTTTGGACCTGGCCGACCCCGCCATTGTTGTCAAAGTGAATGCCACTGTGGCCAGTGACTTGGGGCTGTCCGTCGAGCGCATTGGCGCCACGCTGCGTCCTCTGGTGAATGGTGCCGTCGTTGGCAACTGGCTGGCGCCGGATGGGCAAAATTACGAGGTGAATGTGCAGTTGCCCCGTGCGGGCCGGCAGACACTGGCGGATCTGGACGATTTGTATGTCAGCTCCACCCGCCTCGACGCCAACGGCACACCCGTGATGGTGGCATTGCGTCAGGTGGTGGACTTTGTGCAATCCAGCAGCCCGCGCATCATCAAGCGGCAAAACCTGGAGCGCCGCGTGGGCATTTATGCCAGCGTAGAAGGGCGCCCTGCAGGTGACGTCGCCAAGGAAGTGTCCAACTATGTCAGCAGCATCGCCCTGCCGCCAGGCTACCGTTTTGACATCAAGGGAGAGGCTGCGCAAAACGACGAAG
>CANFNO010000309.1 GCA_947447845.1 Burkholderiales bacterium
AACCGGCGCCATCATCGACTGATGGCGCCGGTTCCGCGATTTCTATCAAGGTGGTGCGCGGGGGGGGACTCGAACCCCCACAGTATTGCTACCGTCAGGACCTAAACCTGGTGCGTCTACCAATTTCGCCACCCGCGCAATAAAAACAAATAGATTTAACACGGTAGGACAAAGCTTTTGTCCTACCAATGCAACCTATTCAAAATCGGTAAGTCTGCTATTTTAACCTGCTGCGGGGGTGTCTTTACGAACTTGGAACCAAGCGGCGTACATAGCGGGCAAAGCCAGCAGCGTTAGTACCGTGGCAACAATCAATCCGCCCATGATTGCCACAGCCATAGGACCCCAGAAAACCGACCGCGAAAGAGGAATCATGGCCAGAACAGCGGCAGCTGCAGTCAACACAATCGGACGCAAGCGGCGCACCGCAGACTCCACAATCGCCTTCCATGCTGGTACACCCGCTGCACGGTCTTGCTCAATCTGGTCGATCAAAATAACCGAGTTGCGCTGAATCATGCCCATCAGAGCAATCACGCCCAACAGTGCAACAAAGCCGAAGGGGCGATTCAAAAGCAATAGCGCCCCGGCTACACCGGCTATTCCGAGCGGACCTGTTAAAAAGACCAAAGAAGCTCGGCTGAAGCTGTGCAATTGAAGCATCAGCAGCGTGAAAGTAATGAACAGCATTACCGGAACGCCCACAACGATGGAGTCAGAGCCCTTTGAACTTTGTTCCACCGCACCGGCGACATCGATGCGGTAGCCAGCAGGCCAGTGGGCACTGATCTCATTGAGCTTTGGTTGCAGCTCGGCGGTCACTGTTGCACCTTGCAGACCTTCCACAATGTCACATTGCACGGTAATCGCGTAATCGCGGTTCTCGCGCCACATCACACCGGGCTCCCAGACAAAAACAGGCTTTGCAATTTGCGCAAGCGGTATGGATTTGCCAGATGCCGTCGGCAAATAGGCATTTCCAATGTCTGTAATCGCGTTGCGCTCTTCCAGCGGTTGGCGCAAAACGATATCAATCAACTTGTCGCCTTCTTGAAACTGGCCAATGGTGCTGCCCGAAAGAATAGTGCGGGCTGCCTGCGCAATCGACTGGCTCGTCACACCCAGTGCGCGTGCCTTGGCCTGGTCAACATCCAGACGCAGTACCTTGATCGATTCATGCCAGTTGTCATTAACGCCGCGGGTATTGGGGCTGGCGCGCATGGCTGTTTTGACCCCATCCGCATAGCCGCGCAGCACAACCGGGTCAGGTCCAACCACACGAAATTGCACGGGGTACTCCACCGGTGGGCCATTGGGCAGCAACTGCACACGCCCCCGCACCTCGGGAAACTCTTGCGCCAATATGGTTGGCAACTTGACCTTCAAGGCCTCCCGTGCCTTCAGGTCTTTAGAGACCAGCATGAACTGGGAGACGTTGCTTTGCGGGAATATCTGGTTCAGTGACAGGTAAAAGCGCGGCAGACCGGAACCAATCCAGGTGGTTACCTTGGTAATGCCTTCTTCTTTCAAAAACCGGGCTTCAATGCGCCTAGACACTTCCTCGTTGGCAGCGAAAGATGTGCCTTCCGGGAACCAGGTATCGACCAGAATTTCGGGACGTGCCGAATCGGGAAAGAATTGCTGTTGCACTTGGCCCATGCCCACAATGCCCAGTGCAAATACCAGTGCCGTGGCTCCAATGGTGATCCAGCGGTGCGTGATGCACCAGTTCAAAAGCCGGCGAAATCCCATATAAAACGGCGTGTCGAAATGCTCCTGGCTGGGGGCTTCGCCCTCACCGATTTGGACCACATGGGGCTTAACCTTGAGCAGTACGGTGCCCAGATAGGGCACAAAGTAGACGGAGACAATCCAGCTCAACACCAGCGCAATGACGGTCACCGCAAAGATGGCAAAGGTGTACTCCCCCGTCATGGACTTGGCCATACCAATGGGCAAAAATCCAGCTGCGGTAATCAGGGTGCCCGTCAGCATGGGCATGGCGGTCAACTCATAGGCAAAGGTGGCGGCACGTACTTTGTCGTAGCCCTCCTCCATTTTGCGCACCATCATTTCCACAGCGATGATGGCGTCATCTACCAACAGCCCCAGCGCGATGATGAGCGAGCCCAAGGAGATCTTGTGCAGCCCGATATCGAAATACTGCATGGCCAAAAAGGTGACAGCCAACACCAGTGGAATCGTGATGCCCACCACCAGCCCCGGGCGGATGTCGACGTAGTAGCGCTTCCAAAGCGGATGATCACCCGGGCGGCGGTGAAAGCCCAGCGCCACAAAGCTCACCGCCAACACAATGACCACGGCTTCAATTAGGGTGCGCACAAACTCGCCCACCGAATTGGATACCGCACGCGGCTGGTCCTGCACCTGGGACAGTGTGATGCCTGCGGGAAGTGTTTTTTCAATCTTGGCGAACGCCCTGTTTAAGGACTTGCCCAGCTTGATAATGTCTCCGCCCTTGGCCATGGATACGCCCAAAGCGATCACCTCTTTGCCTTGGTTATGCACCTTCACATTCGGCGGATCAATATAGGCTTGGCGAATGTCGGCGATATCACCAAGACGGAACTGGTTGCCCGAATTGCCACGTATCGGCATGGCACGCAATTCGTCCACCACCTTGAATTGGCCACCCACCCGGATCTGCACCACATCCAAAGGCGTTTGCACGGCACCCGCACTTTCCACCGCGTTTTGCTGGCTCAGTTGGGACAACAACTGGTTCATGTCCAGCCCCATCTGGGCAAGGCGCTTTTGTGAAATTTCGACAAAAAGTTTTTCGTCCTGATCACCAAACAGCGCCACTTTGCCCACATCCGGTACCCGCAGTAGCTCCAGTCTTGCCTCGTCAGCAAAAGTTTTGAGTTCTGCGTAGCTAAAGCCGTCGCCCTCAAGCGCGTAAATCACGCCATAGACGTCCCCGAAGTCGTCATTGAAAAACGGGCCCTGAACGCCCTGCGGCAGGGTGCCACGCATATCGCCAATCTTCTTGCGCACGGTGTACCAGACATTGGCCACTTCGGAGGGCTTGGAAGAATCGCGCAACTCCAGCGTGATCTGCGACACACCGGGCTTGGAGTAGCTGCGAATCTTGTCCGCATAGGGAACTTCCTGCAGCGTCTTTTCCAACTTGTCAGTGACCTGCTCTGCTACCTGTTGGGCCGTCGCACCAGGCCAATAGGTCTGCACGACCATGGCACGAAATGTAAAAGGTGGATCTTCGTCCTGGCCGAGCTGAAAGTAGGCCGCTACGCCCAGCACCATCAAGACCACCATCAGGTAGCGCGTCAGGGGCCCATGATCCAGTGCCCACTTCGAAAGATTGAAGCCCGCTTTAGGTTGTTCTTGTTTCATGCGCGGCTCACTTGGTTGCCGCTGATGTGGATGCAACGGGTGCTTCGGCCCGGGCAGCCTGATAAAGCGACACCTTTTGACCCGGTTGCAGCACATGCACGCCAGCTACCACCACTTGCATGCCTGGTTCGAGGCCACTGCGAACAACGACCGCATTGCCATCGGCTGTGGCTATGTCGATTGCCTTAAGTTTCACCGTCATAGTCGCGCTATCCAGTAACCAGACTGCGCTGCCGTTTCCATCACGCAAGAGTGCGCTAGTGGGGAGCTTGATAACCGGGGTGTCTTCATGGGCAAATGCTGCAGTGGTCACAGTCACTGTGGCCCCCAGCGGCAAAACATCCTTGCCATCCGTCGTGAGTTTGACGCTGTAAGTGCGGGTAACCGGGTCGGCGCTGGCCGCGACCTCTCGCACCGTGCCGCGCGACGTTTGCTGGCTGCCCCAAAGCAAAACTTGCGCAGTCGAGCCCACGTGTACTGCCTGCACTTTATCTTCTGGAACCGAGAACACCACGTCGCGTGCGCCGTCCTGGGCAATCCGCACGATGGGAGTTCCAGCTGCAACAACTTGTCCCACTTCGGCGTCCACTGCGGTTACCACGCCTGAGACATCAGCTACCAGTGTGGTGTAGGTCAACTGGTTGCCTTGACCGCTCAATTGCGCTTGGGCCTGATCGAACTGGGCTTGGGCAGCTTTCAGCGTCGTTTCCCGCCGTTCCAACTCGGCACTGCTGATGAAATTCTGCTCGCGCAAGTCTTTGAATCTTCGAAAGTCAGCCGCTGCCAGATCCCGATTGGTCGCAGCGGCCGCGAGTTGCGCACGAGCTGAGTCGGCTGTCAGCTTGTAATCCTGTGGATCGAGCTGTGCCAGCACCTCTCCAGCGCGAACTCTTTGCCCCAGTTCTACTTGGCGCCGAATAATTTTGCCGGCCACCCGAAACCCTAGTCGCGACTCCACACGGGCGCGGACTTCACCCGAATATTCGACACTGCTATGTTGCGAGTCCGCCCCGACAGTTATGACCTTGACGGCGCGCACCGGCTCTTCGGCGGGTGTTGGTTTGGAGCAGGCGGACAGCACACTGGCCGCGACCAACAACGAAATACAGAAATAGACATGCTTGCGAAACATAGGTATAGCCTGGAATGTGGGATTGGGAGCGAAATCGGTTAGTTATTTTAATGACCGATTGGTTAGTAATTTATTGCATGGGAGAAAACGTGTCAAGCGGCAAGGCAAAATCACCCCATGACTCGAACAGCCAAAGCCGCTCCAATAGAACACTAT
>CANFNO010000310.1 GCA_947447845.1 Burkholderiales bacterium
GACCGCGCCTGCAGTGCCGCATTGATACCCGCAAACATGCCCTGCGCCGCCGCCTCTTCGTAACCCGTCGTGCCATTGATTTGCCCGGCGAAAAAAAGCCCCGCAATCTGGCGCGTCTCAAAGCTGCTCTTCAGGGATCGCGGATCGAAGTAGTCATACTCAATGGCATAGCCAGGTCTAAGAATATGGGCGTTTTCCAGCCCGTCCATGCTGCGAACCAGCGCCAGCTGAATGTCAAACGGCAAGCTTGTGGAGATGCCATTGGGGTAGTACTCGTGGGTGGTCAGGCCTTCGGGTTCCAGAAAAATCTGGTGGCTATCTTTGTCGGCAAAGCGATTAATCTTGTCTTCCACACTGGGGCAATAACGCGGCCCAACCCCTTCAATCTTTCCCATGAACATGGGGCTGCGGTCAAAGCCGGACCGAATAATGTCGTGGGTACGCGCATTGGTATGGGTGATCCAGCAGGGCATTTGCTGTGGGTGCATCTGGGTTTTGCCGATGAAACTGAACACGGGCATCTGCGTCGCCATGCCACCGGGCATGCCGTCACCCGGCTGCTCCTGGCATTTAGAAAAGTCGATGCTGCGGCCGTCGATGCGTGGCGGCGTGCCGGTCTTCAACCTGCCCTGGGGCAGCTTCAGTTCCTTCAACCGGGCGCTTAACGATACTGCCGGTGGGTCACCAGCTCGGCCAGCAGCATAGTTGTTCAAGCCGACGTGGATCTTGCCGTCCAGAAAGGTGCCCGCTGTCAGCACCACGGTCCGGGCGCGAAACTGGATTCCCACTTGCGTAACAGCCCCCACCACCCGTTCGCCCTCCACCAGCAAATCATCCACCGCTTGCTGGAACAGCCACAGATTGGGTTGGTTCTCCAGCACGCGGCGAATCGCAGCTTTGTATAAAACCCGGTCAGCTTGCGCGCGCGTCGCGCGTACCGCCGGGCCTTTGCTGGAGTTGAGAATACGAAACTGAATGCCTGACTCGTCCGTCGCCAAGGCCATCGCGCCGCCCATGGCGTCCACCTCCTTAACCAGATGACCTTTGCCAATTCCGCCGATGGACGGGTTACAGCTCATCTGACCCAGGGTCTCGATGTTGTGGGTCAGCAGCAGTGTTTTGCAGCCCATGCGAGCGGCCGCCAACGCGGCTTCGCTTCCGGCATGGCCGCCGCCAACGACAATCACGTCGAAATATTCTGGGTAAAGCATGGTGGGTCCAATGGGGCGCGGTGCAGAACGCAGGGCGCGAAAAGCCTGGTGGGAGAGGAGCTGATTCTACCGGTTGCTGCAATTTCAGGCACAGACCGGGCTTCCTGGGGAAACCCCGAGCCGGTCTAGGCGATGGGCTCTAGCCCTTAGACAAACTCCCGTGCCATAGTGCAAAGACCACCCTGCCAGCAGGCACGACAGAAGAGACGAAGACCATGAACTCAGAACAATTCGACTACATCATCGTTGGTGCAGGCTCGGCCGGATGCGTGCTGGCGGCCCGCCTGTCCGAAGACCCGCAAATCAGGGTCGCACTGCTCGAGGCTGGGTCGGCCGACAAAAGCGTGCTGATCCACTGCCCTCTTGGTATGGCGGTGATGGCACAAACCGGCCAATCCAACTGGAAGTTTGACACTGTGCCCCAAGCAGGGCTTAACGGGCGTCGAGGCTACCAACCCCGCGGAAAAGTGCTGGGCGGGTCGAGCTCCCTGAACGCCATGATTTACATCCGCGGCCAGCGCGAGGACTATGACCACTGGGCCGCTGAGGGCAATACAGGCTGGTCTTTTGACGAGGTCCTACCCTACTTCAAGCGAGCCGAAGACAACGCCCGAGGCGCAGATGCTTTCCATGGTGCGGGTGGGCCCTTGCATGTGATGGATCTCACAAGCCCGAATGCGCTGGGGCCACAGTTCATCGAAGCTGGTCGGCAGGCAGGCTTTGCCGTCAACACCGACTTCAATGGCGCCAGCCAGGAAGGCGTGGGCATGTACCAAGTCACGCACAAGAACGGTGAGCGCCACAGTGTGGCTAAGGCATACCTGACGCCGCATCTGAACCGCCCCAATCTTGAGGTAATCACCGAAGCCCACACCAGCAAAATAATGATTGAGAACCAGCGCGCCGTGGGTGTGGAATTCATCCGTAACGGCCAGCGCCGACAGCTACGTGCCGCACGCGAAGTGCTGCTCTGCGCCGGTGCGCTGCAGTCACCGCAAATTTTGATGCTCTCCGGCATTGGCCCCAAGGCGCATTTGCTGGCCCATGGCATCACACCGCTGCACGATCTGCCAGGCGTCGGTCAGAACCTGCACGACCACATGGACGTAGTGCAAATGCTGGATGCGCCGCAACTTAAGGAGTCGATCGGCATCTCTCTGGGCGGCTCCCTCAAGACGCTGCAGGGCATTTCCGAATGGCGCAATCAGCGCACCGGCATGCTGACCAGCAACGTAGCCGAGGCCGGCGGCTTTATCAAAAGCGAGGCCAGCGAGGCCATGCCGGATCTGCAACTGCACTTTGTGATTGCAAAGATCGTCAACCATGCCCGCACGCTCGTACTGGGCCATGGCGTGTCTTGCCATATGTGTGTGCTGCGTCCTTTAAGCCGGGGCAGCGTTCAACTAGCCAGTGCAGACCCATTTGCCGCGCCGCTGATTGACCCCAATTTTCTAGGCGAGCCAGACGACCTGCAGCGGCTAATCAAAGGCTTCAAACTGATGCGCAAGCTTCTGCAGCAACCTGCCATTGCCAGCTTGGGCGCCAAGGAATCACCACGCTCGGCTCAGGCCCAAAACGACCAGGAAATCGAGCAGTTCATCCGCAATTACGGCGACACCATCTACCACCCCGTAGGCACTTGCCGCATGGGCAGTGGCGCTATGGACGTGGTCGACTCCCAACTCAAGGTGCACGGAATTGCGGGCCTGCGCGTGGTGGATGCATCCATCATGCCGCGCATCATCAGCGGCAATACCAACGCGCCAACCATCATGATTGCTGAGAAAGCGGCAGACATGATCAAGATTGACAACGCATAAAAGAGAAGCCGGCACTCACTTAACTAGAGTGAGTGGCTAGAACTTAACGCAGCGACATGCGGCGCAGCGTGTTGTCTTTCATGAAATAGTGGTGGTACAGGGCCGCCAATGCATGGCCGCCAATCAGGAAATACGCCAGATTTCCACCCAGTTCATGTGCTTCCATAATGGTTCGGCCCAGCTCTTTGTTCTCCGCCATCAGCGCTGGCAGTTCCATGCCAAAGAACGGAATCGGCTTACCAAATGCGCTCAATGCGGCCCAACCTACCAGGGGCATCAGCACCATGATGGCGTACAGCGCCAGATGCCCCAGTTTTGCCAGCTTCTCCTGCCAGGCGGGCGGTGCCGGGACGATTGCCGGAGTCTTGCCCATCAGCCTGAACGCTACGCGCAGCCAGAACAGACCGAACACCAGCAATCCCAAAGAGAAATGTATGTTCTTGGCCAACTGACGGCTGTCGCTGCCCTTGGGGAACACATCAATCAGGTTGACGGCGATAAAAATTCCCATAAAGACCAACACCATCAACCAATGCATGGCAATGCTGGGGATGCTGAAACGCTGTGAAGAAGTTATTGTTTTTGTTGTCATGAATAAATAGATTCTGGTTACGAAGCCCTTGACTCTACGTCATCCATCTTTCGAGCCTGTTAAAGCCTTCCGAAGAACCGGTAAAGACTGCCTCGGGCAAGCTGCGCGCAATCCCGCTAATATCCCGACCTGCCTTGCATCCCGTCTCAAGGCACCGTTCAACCGACCTGAAGGAAAACCATGAAGCTGTACTACTCTGCCGGCGCTTGCTCGCTGTCCCCCCATATCGTGCTGGAGGAATCCGGCCTGCCCTACGAGGCGGTGTCTGCGCCCACCAAGACCCACAAGCTCGAAGATGGCACCGACTACTACACCATCAACCCGCTGGGCTATGTACCTTATCTGACGTTGGACGACGGCCGCAGCCTGCACGAAGGCCCCGCCATTGTTCAGTACATCGCCGACCAGGTGCCGGCCAGCAAGTTGGCACCCGCCAACGGTACTTATGAGCGCTACAAGCTGCAGGAATGGCTGACCTTTATCGGAACCGAACTGCACAAAGGCGCCTTCTCGCCCCTCTTCACCCCCGCAACACCGGCCGACTTCAAGCCTTCGATATTGGAGCGTCTGAGCAGCCGCCTGCAGTGGGTGGAAGGCGAGTTGGCCGGTAAACAGTACCTCATGGGCGACACGTTTACCGCAGCCGATGCCTATCTGTTTACCGTGACCAACTGGGCGCCCTATGTGGGGCTGGACATCTCCGGCTTGCCCAACCTGCTGGCATACCGCGCACGGGTGGCCGCCCGCCCGGCAGTGATTGCTGCCATGAAGGCCGAAGGCCTGATCAAGTAATTGGCAGAAGCCTGCGCTGGCGCAATGCCAGCGCAGCGCCCACCCACAGGGCACAGGCGGAAAATACCAATCCACGCTCCAGGCCGCCATCCCCGTCGGCAATCCAACCCACGACGGTGGGACCGGCGATCTGGCCTGCCGCAAACACGGTGGTAAACGCGCTGATGCCCTGGCCCCAGGCCGCTTGGGGCAAGTTGTGGCGCACCAGCGCCGTGGTGGAGGCCACCACGGA
>CANFNO010000311.1 GCA_947447845.1 Burkholderiales bacterium
ATCAACCCTTTCAAGCCACACCCGCTGAGCGGCGAGGAAGTCGAGCAAACCATTGCCGACTATGTGAACTGCGCAGCACTGGCGCAAAGCGCGGGTTACGACGGTGTGGAAATCATGGGCTCGGAGGGCTACTTGATCAACGAGTTCATCACCGCCTGCACCAACCAGCGTGACGACGCCTGGGGTGGCGCCTACGAGAACCGCATCCGCTTCCCGCTGGAGATCGTGCGCCGTGTGCGTGCCAAGGTGGGCAGCCAGTTCATCATCATCTTCCGCTTGTCCATGCTGGACTTGGTGCAAGGCGGCTCCACCCTGGAAGAAGTGGTGCAACTGGCTCAGGCATTGGAGGCTGCAGGCGTTACCCTGATCAATACCGGCGTGGGTTGGCACGAGGCGCGTATACCCACCATTGCCACCAAGGTGCCACGTGCGGCATTTGCCTGGGTCACGCAGCAGGTGATGGGCAAAGTTGGCATCCCGCTGATTGCCACCAACCGCATCAACACACCGGAAGTGGCCGAGCAACTGCTGGCCGATGGCATGTGCAATATGGTGTCGATGGCGCGGCCGTTTCTCGCGGATCCGGACTTTGTGCGCAAGGCAGCCGAGGGCAGAGCGGACGAAATCAACACTTGCATCGGCTGCAACCAGGCCTGCCTGGATCACACCTTTGCCGGCAAGATCACCTCGTGTCTGGTGAACCCGCGTGCCTGCAACGAGACGCTGATGCACATGGTGCCGTCCAAAGCCGGTGGTCGTGTGGCCGTCGTAGGTGCCGGGCCTGCAGGGCTGGCCTTTGCCACCACTGCGGCGCAGCGCGGCTTTGAAGTCACCTTGTTTGATGCGGCCGCTGAGATTGGCGGCCAGTTCAATGTGGCCAAGCAGGTGCCCGGCAAAGAGGAGTTTTACGAGACGCTGCGCTACTTCAAACGCCAGATCGAGATCACCGGCGTCAAGCTGCAACTCAACCGCAAAGTAACTGCGCAACAGTTGCTGAATGAAGGCTTCAAGCTGGTGGTGCTGGCCACCGGCGTAACGCCACGCTTGCCCGAGATTGAAGGCATCACGCACCCCAAGGTCGTGGGCTATCTGGACGTGTTGCGCGACAAATGCGTGGTGGGCAAAACCGTGGCGCTGATCGGCGCTGGCGGCATCGGTTTTGATGTGGCCGAATATTTGCTGCACGCGGGTACCAGCCCCAGTCTCGATAAATCGAAATTTTTTGCGGAGTGGGGCGTGGACCCCCGCTATGCCGAGCGCGGCGGCCTGACGGCGGCGCACATCGAAGCCAGCCCGCGCAAGCTTTACTTGCTGCAACGCAAGGCCAGCAAAGTGGGCGATGGCCTGGGCAAGACCACGGGCTGGATACACCGCACCTCCCTCAAAAACCGCGCGGTAGAAATGATCGCTGGCGTGACCTACCGCAAGGTGGATGACTCCGGTTTGCACATCACGGTGGGCGATAAGGACATCACGATTCCCGCTGACACGGTGGTGGTGTGCGCCGGGCAAGACCCGCAGCGCGCGTTGCAGGCTGATTTGCTGGCCGCCGGTTGCACCGTGCACTTGATTGGTGGTGCCGACAAGGCGGCTGAGCTGGATGCCAAACGCGCCATCAAGCAAGGCACCGAGTTGGCGCTGGGGCTGGATATGTCAGCCGCAGCGGTGCCCCAACCTGCAGCGTCACTCGCAGCGCCAGGCGGCGCAGCAGGGGCGGGGGCGGCAGCCGGTGCGGCGGCTTCGCAGGATGTGGGCCCCATGCCCGCTGCCGTTGCCACCAGCTTGAAGCAGTGGTACGCCATGCTGGCCAGCGGCGACCTGTCGGAACTCGGCAGCCTGCTGCATCCCAAGGTGGTGTTCCATTCCCCCATGGCCCACACGCCTTACCCCAGCGCGATGGTGGTCGGGCTGATCCTCACCACGGTGGCCAAAGTGTTCGAGGACTTTGCTTACCACCGCGAATTTGCCAGTGCCGACGGCCTGAACATCACCCTAGAGTTCAGTGCCCGCGTAGGCGACAAGCAACTCAAGGGCGTGGACCTGATCCGCTTTGATGCCACCGGCCGGATCGTGGAGTTTGAAGTGATGGTGCGCCCCATGAGCGCACTGCAGGCCCTGGGCGACGAAATGGGCAAACGCCTGGCACCGTATCTGGCGGCCTATCAAGCTTCCAAGTCCAAGTAAACAGGGACGCCACCATGAACTTTGAAACCCTCACCGTCGATCTGCACGAAGGCGTGGCCACCGTGCGCCTGAACCGCCCCGCCAAAGGCAACGCCATGGACGCCACCATGTGGCAGGAAATACGCAAGGCCTTTGAGTGGTTGGATCAGACACCCGAAGCGCGCGTGGCGGTTTTGCAGGGCGAGGGCAAACACTTTTGCACCGGCATTGATTTGCAGATGCTGATGGGGCTGGCGCAGCAAATTCAGAACGATTGCGAGGGCCGCAGCCGCGAGGCCTTGCGCCGCGTCATTCTGGACATGCAAGACACGCTGACCAGCCTGGAGCGTTGCCGCAAGCCGGTGCTGGCGGCCATCCACGGCGCGTGTATCGGTGGCGCTGTCGATTTGATCTGTTGTGCCGACATGCGCTATGCCTCGGCTGACGCGCAGTTTTGCATCAAGGAAATCGACATCGGCATGACCGCCGATGTGGGCACGCTGCAGCGCCTGCCCAAGCTCATCGGCGAGGGCATGGCGCGCGAATTGGCTTACACGGGCCGCAATGTAAGCGGTGCCGAGGCGTCCGACATGCGCCTGATTAATCGCGTGTTTGAAACGCGTGAGGCTTTGTACGCCGGGGTACAGGAGATTGCCGCCACCATCGCGGCCAAGTCGCCACTGTCCATCCGCGGCACCAAGGAAATGATCAGCTATGCCCGCGATCACAGCGTAGCCGATGGCTTGAACTATGTCGCCACTTGGAATGCCGCCATGCTGATGAGCGCAGACCTGAACGAGGCCATGGCGGCGAGCATGCAAAAGCGCAAGCCCGTGTTCAAGGACTGAGGGGGGTCATGGGCCGATTTATCCTCGGCTTTTTTTGATAAATTCGGCTTTTATTGGTGTTGAATCAAGTTCTGGCTTTCTCCACTTTGGAAAATGGATATCACAGGATGTGATACTCCGTTTCAAATAAACAGGAAGACAGTGCTACCGAGAACTTTGCTTGGTACCAAAGCAAAATGGATTCAACACAAATTTCGTCGATGTTCGAGTTGTTGCCCATTGGCTGCTATCGATCGACTCCCGATGGCCGGATGATCCGTGCCAATCCTGCTCTCTTAAAGCTAAACGGATACGACTCCGAAGAGGAACTGGTCGCGCACTTTAATGACGTCGGGCGGCAGTGGTATGTCGATCCAACCCGCCGCGATGCTTTCTTGCGAATGATCGAGCGCGATGGACATGTGGTGGACTTTGTGTCCGAGATCTACCGGCACAAGACACGAGAGCGAATCTGGGTCAGAGAGAACGCGCATTTGGTGCGCGACGCGCAGGGAAACGTACTGTTCTACGAAGGTACGGTGGAGGACATCACGGAAAGCCGGGCCAGTCGACTTGCACTGCAGGAGTCTGTGGCAATGTTGCGTCAAGTGACGAGTCATGTCCCCGGCATGGTTTATCGAATGCGCATCGCGCCCGGAGTACTGGGCATTTACACCTTCGTCAGCGATGGTGTGCGTCAGTTGATGAATATGTCACCCGAAGAGGTGATTCGCGACTCCGGGGTATTGCGCCGGCTTAGGCACCCTGATGATCGAGAGCGGGTGAATAGGGCCGTTGCGAAGGCGATTCAAGACCGGGCGCCGCTATCAATCGAGTACCGCATCTTGCTGCCCGATGGGCAATGCAAGTGGGTGGAAATGACATCTTCTTCCGAGGAGGATGTGGGAGACACCAAAATCCGCACAGGGGTTTTGATGGACATCAGCAACCGCAAACATGCCGAGATTGAGCTTCAAAATCGGGAACGCTTAAACCGCGAATTGTTGAACAACCTGAATATGGGTTTGGTGGTGCACGCGCCTGACAGCCGCATCATTTTTTGCAATGTCCAGGCGTCCAAATTGCTGGGGCTTTCGCGGGATCAGATGTTGGGTAAAGCGGCCATAGATCCGGCATGGTGTTTTGTTGATGCACAGGAGCATGCATTGGCTGTCGCCGATTACCCCGTAAACCGAGTCATAGCCGAATTGATGCCGTTTCAAGAAGCGATGGTTGGAGCCAAAGTGCCTGGCAGATCGAGCACAACATGGCTAGAAGTCAGTGCCTTCCCGGAATTTGACACGTCGGGAAATCTTCAGCAGGTGGTGGTCAGTTTTTACGACATTACCAATCGTCGCCAAACCGAATTGGCGCGTGAAGCCGCTTCACGTGCGCTTCGGCTGGTGACCGATACGAACATTACCTTGGCCAGGGCAGAGAGCAAAGAACAGTTGGTTCAGGATATTTGCCAACTCATTTGCGAGAAGGGTGGCTACCTGATGTCGTGGGTTGGCTATGCCCAAAATGATGCGGAACATTCGGTGCGTCCGATTGCGCATGCCGGGAAAGATTCCGGCTATCTTGAAAGTGTGCAAATTTCCTGGCTTCTAGGTTCGACTTTTGGCAATGGTCCCAC
>CANFNO010000312.1 GCA_947447845.1 Burkholderiales bacterium
AAGCCGGACGCCGTGTTCACCTTCTTCGCCGGAGGCGGTGCCGTCAAGTTCGTGAAGGACTATGCCGCTGCGGGCCTCAAGAAGACCATTCCCCTGTATGGCTCGGGCTTCCTGACCGATGGCACGCTGGACGCGCAAGGCGCCGATGCCGAGGGCCTGTTCACCGCGCTGCATTACGCCGACAGCATGGAAATTCCGAAGGACAAAACCTTCCGCCTGGCTTATGCCAAAGCCTACAAATTGCAGCCAGATGTGTACGCGGTGCAAGGCTATGACGCAGCGCAGATTCTGGGCATTGGCCTGAAGGCGGTGAATGGCGACACGTCCAAGAAGGCCGAATTTGCCGCCGCTGTGGAGGCCGCCAAGATCGACAGCCCGCGTGGAACATTCTCGCTTTCCAAGGCCCATAACCCGGTGCAAGACATTTACCTGCGCCAGGTCACAGGCAAGGAAAACAAGCTGATGGGCATTGCCTCCAAGGCATTGGCCGACCCAGCACGCGGCTGCAAAATGTAGCCCATCTTCCTACTGCGCGCCTCGATCTTGCGCCTGCGCTGCTCGCCGTACAGGTGTACGGCTCCGCTGCTCGACGCAACCTCGAAACGCTCGCTACGGAATCTGAGCCACATTTCCCAAAAGGCTTTATTGAATCGTCATGGATCTCGCAACTTTTCTTATTCAGTGCCTGAACGCGCTCCAGTACGGCTTGCTGCTGTTTCTGGTGGCGTCAGGGCTGACGCTGATCTTCGGGATCATGGGCGTCATCAATCTGGCGCACGGCAGCTTCTACATGATGGGCGCTTACATGGCCTACGCGTTGGCGCCCATGGTGGCGTCCACTTTTGGCGGCGGTTTTTTTGCCACGCTGTTCGTGGGTGTGGTGCTGGCGGTGATCATGGGCTACGTGCTGGAGTGGGCGTTCTTCAGCTTTCTGTACGAGCGCGAGCACTTGCAGCAGGTGCTGATGACCTATGGCCTGATTCTGGTGTTTGAAGAGTTGCGCAGCCTGTTAGTGGGCGACGACGTGCACGGCGTGGAGGTGCCGCCTTTCCTGGCGGGCACGCTGCCTTTGGGCGAAATGATGACCTACCCGGTGTATCGCCTTTTTATCTCCGGCGTGTGCCTTGCGCTGGCCTTGGGCATGTACATCGTGTTCACGCGCACACGGCTTGGCATGATGATTCGCGCCGGAAGCGCCAACCGCGAGATGGTGCAGTCGCTGGGTATCGACATCAAGTTTTTGTACCGCGTGGTGTTTGCCGCCGGTATGGCGATCGCGGTGCTGGCCGGCATGGTGGCGGCCCCCGTGTCCTCGGTCTATCCGGGCATGGGCGACACGGTGCTGATCATCTGTTTTGTGGTGGTGGTGATTGGCGGCATTGGCTCGATTCGCGGGGCGCTGCTGGCGGCACTTTTGATCGGCCTCGTGGACACCTTTGGCAAGGTGCTGCTGCCGCAAGCAGCGGGTGTACTGGTCTACGTGATGATGGCGCTGATTCTTTTGTGGAAGCCAGACGGTCTGTTCAAGGCTGCATAGATATGGCACACCCCCCGGCTTGCCCACTGCGTGTGGCCTCTCTCCCCCTTGCAGGGGGCAACGCCAGCGGCCCGGCGAAGCCGGTTCCGCGGCGTTCCTGGCACTGCACTTTTTGCACCGACCTATGACCGTCAATTCAAAAGCTATTTTTGTCGCGGCCTGCTTCGCGTTGCTGGCCCTGTTCCCGCTGGTGTCCGGTAGCTATGGCATCGACTTTGTTACCAAGATCATGGTCTATGCGCTGTTTGCGCTGAGCCTGGAGTTGCTGGTCGGCGCGACCGGCCTGATCTGCTTTGGCCAGGCCGCCTTCTTCGGCATCGGCGCCTATGCGGCGGTATTGCTGTCCTCGGACAGCAACCCGACATCTATTGCGTGGCTCCTGCCGGCCTGTGTGCTTGCCGCCGCTGCTTACGCGCTGGTTGTGGGTGCGCTGTCGCTGCGCACCAAGGGCGTGTACTTCATCATGGTCACGCTCGCCTTTGCGCAGATGGCCTATTACGTGGTGCACGACACGCCGTTGGGTGGCGGCACGGACGGCATCTACCTCACGCTCAAACCGGTGCTGGGCACGTGGATTGATTTGGACAAGGCGGGCACGCTGTACGGCTTTACGCTGGCCTGCTTACTGCTGGTGTTTGGCGGATTGGGTGTGCTGAACCGCTCGCGTTTTGGCCGCGCGCTGGCCGGTATCCGCGTCAACGAGCAGCGCATGCGCGCCACCGGATTTTCCACCTACCCCTACAAGCTGGCTGCCTTTACGGTGTCTGGCGGCATCGCCGGATTGGCCGGTTTTCTGTTCGCGGTGAAGGATGGTTTTGTGAACCCGGAAATGATGAGTTGGCACCTTTCAGGCGCCGTGCTGATCATGATTATTCTGGGCGGCATCGGCCATTTGCGCGGTGCGCTGATCGGTGCCTTTGCCTTTGCGCTGTTGCAGGAGTTGTTTAAATCTGAGGCGATCTTTGGCACCATGGCCAAACACTGGCATCTGGGGCTGGGCCTGTCGATCATTGCCAGCGTGGTGCTCTTGCCGCGTGGTTTGGTGGGTCTGCCGGAGCAGATACGCGCACGCCTCTTGGGCGTCAAACAAGCGGGAGGGTCCGCGCGATGAACGCCACAAGCTCAACCCACTCAGCGGCCACTGCCACGACTGCGCTCGCCGCCTCCGGCGAAGTACTGCTGCGCGGCCACAACATCACGCGCCGCTGGGGTGGACTGGTGGCGCTCAATCAAGTGAATGTGGAGCTGACTCGGGGCAGTGTGCATGCCGTGATCGGCACCAACGGCGCGGGCAAGTCCACGCTGATCAACATTTTGTCGGGCGAGTTTCCGCCCAGCGAAGGGCGTGTGGAATTGCTCGGCAAAGACGTGACGCAATGGCAGCAGCCGCGCCGCGCCCGCGCCGGACTGGGCCGCAGTTACCAACGCAATACGATCTATCCCACGTTCAGTGTTTTCGAAAACTGTAGGCTCGCAGCGCAGGCCACGCACCAGAAACCCTGGCTGTGGTGGCAAAGCGCTGCGCATTGCAAGGCAAGCTGCGACATTGCCGAGAGCGTCGTTGCACGCAGCGGCCTGACAGATTTGCGCCAACTGTCAGCTGGCCTGTTGTCGCACGGACAAAAGCGCCAGTTGGAGATTGCCATGTGCCTGGCCACCAAGCCGCAAGTTTTGCTGCTGGACGAACCACTGGCCGGCATGGGAGCCGAAGAGACCGAACGCATGCTGGCCATGCTGGCCGAGCTCAAAGCAGAACATGCGATTTTGCTGGTGGAGCACGACATGGATGCGGTGTTCCGCATCGCCGACCGTGTGACGGTGATGGTCAACGGCAGCGTGATTGCCACCGATGCCCCCGGTGCCATTCGCAGCAATCCCCAGGTCCAAATGGCATATCTGGGAGACCACTGATGCAGGCCACCGGCTTCACTTTCTTTGCAGGTGCGCGCGCATGAGCAACACAGAACCGATTTTGAGCGCGCAGGGCATCCACGCCTGGTACGGCTCCAGCCATGTGCTGCACGGCGTTGACATCCAGATCCATCGCGGTGAAACCATGGGCCTGCTGGGCCGCAATGGCATGGGCAAGAGCACGCTGATCCGCACCTTGCTGGGCCACGTGCCGCAGCGCGACGGCCATATCAGCCTGTTCGGCCAGGACATGTCGCGCGCCAAGCCGTTTGAGGTGGCACGCCTGGGCGTGGCCTATGTGCCCGAGGGGCGCGGCGTTTTTCCGAACCTCTCGGTGCGCGAAAACCTGGTGATGGCTGCACGCCCCGGGCGCGATGGCCGCCGGGACTGGAGCTATGAGCGCGTGATGGAAACCTTCCCGCGTCTGTCGGAACGGTTGACCCATTTGGGCGGCCAACTCAGTGGTGGCGAACAGCAGATGCTGTCGATCGGCCGCGCCCTGATGACGCACCCGGACCTGATCATTCTGGACGAGGCCACCGAAGGCCTGGCGCCACTCATCGTGCTGGAAATCTGGCGCGTGATCGGCGACATCCGCAAGAGCGGCATTGCCACCCTGATCGTGGACCGCGACTACCGCAAAGTGCTGGCCCATGCCGACCAGGCGCTCGTTCTGCAAAAGGGGCAGGTGGTGCTGGGCGGTGATGCGGATGCCGTGGCGGGGAGCGCGGAACTGGCGAGTTACCTGGGCGTCTGATCGGGCATCAACAAAGTTGGACGCAAGTTGGATCAGTAAGAATCGATCAATCGCTGCTCCAGCAACAAGGTAGGCTGTGCTGAAGCTTCGAAGTTATGCGGCAACGGTGCTGACCTGCGGTCGCTGGTTCGACGCGAAACCTGTCATACGATTTGCTCCCCCTTTTTTTGGGTGATTTGCATGCCCATACCTGTATGCAGCGCGCGGCGCTGTTCATGAGGTGCATTGTTGAGGCGTGAACAGAGTCCTTTGGAAAGCGCTGAATTGACTGCGCCCGGAACGCAATATACACTTGCTATATACAACCTCCTAAGGAGATCTTCATGTCCATCGGCACTGTTTTCGTAAACAATCGCACCCAGGCCGTCCGCCTCCCTATGGACGTGCGCTTACCCGAGGGTATCCAAAAGGT
>CANFNO010000313.1 GCA_947447845.1 Burkholderiales bacterium
CCCGGCGACGAGGATTTTCGGCAGCCGCTTTTTCAAGCGGCGACCATCCACAGTCGATAATGCTGGCTTTACGTCTCTGAAATTAACGGTACCGCAATGGCCCAATACGTCTTTTCCATGAACCGGCTCGGCAAGATCGTGCCGCCCAAGCGCCACATTCTTAAAGACATCACGCTGTCCTTCTTCCCCGGCGCCAAAATTGGCGTTCTGGGTACCAACGGTTCCGGCAAGTCCACCCTGCTCAAAATCATGGCCGGCCTCGACAAAGAAATCGAAGGCGAAGCCATTCCCATGCCTGGCCTGAACATTGGCTACCTGCCGCAGGAGCCGCAACTCGACCCGACGCAAACGGTGCGCGAAAGCGTGGAAGCTGGCATGGGTAAGGTGTTCACCGCCAAGGCGCGACTGGAAGAGGTCTACACCGCCTATGGCGAAGAAGATGCCGACTTTGATGCACTTGCCGCCGAGCAAGCCGAACTGGAAGCCATCATTGCCACGGCTGGCACCGACTCCGAACACCAGCTTGAAATTGCCGCCGACGCGCTGCGCCTGCCCCCGTGGGATGCCAACATCGGCGTGCTCTCCGGAGGTGAAAAGCGCCGTGTGGCGCTGTGCCGCCTGCTCCTGAGCAAGCCCGACATGCTGCTGCTCGATGAACCTACCAATCACTTGGACGCCGAATCGGTGGACTGGCTGGAGCAGTTCCTTCAGCGCTACCCTGGCACGGTGGTCGCGATCACCCACGATCGTTACTTCCTGGACAACGCTGCTGAATGGATTCTGGAAATGGACCGCGGCTCCGGCATTCCCTACAAGGGCAACTACTCCGACTGGCTGAGCCAGAAGCAGGCCCGTTTGGAGGCCGAGCAAAAGGGAGAAGAATCCCGTGCCAAGGCCCTGAAGAAGGAACTGGAATGGTCGCGCCAGAACCCCAAAGCGCGTCAGGCCAAGAGCAAGGCGCGTCTGGCCCGCTTTGAAGAATTGTCCGACTTCGAATACCAGAAGCGCAATGAAACCAATGAAATCTTCATTCCCGTGGCCGATCGCCTGGGTCATGAAGTGATCGAGTTCACGGGTGTCACCAAATCTTTTGGCGACCGCGTGCTGATCGACAACCTGAGTTTCAAGATTCCAGCGGGCGCTATCGTCGGCATCATCGGCCCCAATGGTGCCGGTAAATCGACCTTGTTCAAGATGATTGCCGGCAAGGAACAGCCCGATTCAGGTACCGTTAAGATCGGCAGCACCGTGAAGATGGCCTTTGTTGACCAGCACCGTGATGACCTGGCCAATGACAAGACCGTGTGGGAAGACGTATCCGGCGGTCTGGACATCCTGAACGTGGGCAAGTTCCAGATGGCCAGTCGCGCGTATTGCGGTCGCTTCAACTTCAACGGCGGCGACCAGCAGAAAAAGGTCGGCATGCTGTCCGGCGGTGAGCGCGGACGCCTGCACCTGGCCAAGACACTGATTGCTGGCGGCAATGTACTGATGCTCGATGAACCATCCAACGACTTGGATGTGGAAACCCTGCGCGCCCTGGAAGACGCTCTGCTGGAATTTGCCGGAACCATCATGGTCATCAGCCATGACCGCTGGTTCCTTGACCGCATTGCCACCCACATTCTGGCCTGCGAAGGAGACAGCCAGTGGACCTTCTTTGACGGCAACTACCAGGAGTACGAAGCCGACAAGAAGCGCCGACTGGGTGAAGAAGGTGCAAAACCAAAGCGTATGCGGTACAAAGCACTCAAGTAACAATTAATTTGGGAAATATGTCCACAGCGCCTGCTAGTCAAGCCACTGCCCGTAACGAGGCGCTGTACCGGAGTTTGGTTCAGGAAGCATCGGCGGGCGGTGCAGCTTTGATGGGCAAACTGGTTGCTGCAGCCCGGTTGGTGCTGCATACCCAGGAGGCAGCCACAAGGAATTTTCGGGAGCGCGATAACCTCGCGGATTCGGGCAATCAGTTGCGCCAGTACGAGCAGCAACTTTGCAAAAATTATCCCACCGCATTGCTCAGCGCCTTTGTTGACCCAGGGGTGGGCAAGAAGTCAAACAACCTGACCGTGGCTGAAGTGCAGTTCGATCAACTGGAGTTGATGGACGACGCACAGGTCCAGGCGACTGTGACGATGGCGCGAGTTCAGCAAGGCGCCATGCAAGCCGCGGAGGCTAGTCTGGCAGAGCTCAATACCCTGATTAGCAGTGTTTTGGGCTTGAGTGCGGTGCGTGCGGATGTCAATCCATTGCGCCCCGAAGCCTATGTCAACGCGCTGAAGGAAACGCTCGAACAGACCCAGGTGACAGCGGACATGCAGTTGCAGTGGTGTAACGCGATGACTGTCACGCTAGGCGCGGAGTTGCGTGAGTTGTATCGCGGCCTATGCAGTCGTTTGCGCAAAGATGGCGTGGTTTCTGTGACGTATTCGATGCCCACGGGCAAAGGCTTTGTCGCGGGTGGTTCCGCTGCATCACATTCGTTTGGCCCGGCGACACACGCCAATGAACCGATGGAGGATGAAGCCAGTCCGGCCAACGGTTTGACTGCGCAGACACGGCCACCCCCGATTGCGGTGCGGGCCAAGGATGAAACCCTGCTTACGCTGGACAAACTACGCAAGTTGCTGTCCGGTGAACTAGTTGGCACAGCGGCTGGCAGCCGCGTGGAACAGTTTGCGGCACAGTTTGCCCAGCAGTTTGAAGGTGGGCAGGGCGCCCAGGGCGAATCGGAAAACACGGGGTTCGATGCCACGGTGCCGGCGGCACTTGAGGCACTGACCGAGATGAAGCAGGTCGAGCGCGTGGTGCAGAGCCTGGAGCAAAGGCGCGCAGCCAATCTGGCACAGGCTGCACCGCAGGAGCATTCGGTTGAAGGACAACGCCTGGAAATGCGCGGCCGGGCGCGTGACACGGCTCAGGCGCTGAGCCTGGAAGTGGTCACCTTGATGGTGGAAAACATTGCCCACGATCCGCGCCTGCTGGAGCCAGTGCGGCAGGTCATTCGTAATCTGGAACCCGCGTTGCTTCGCTTGGCGTTGGTGGATCCCCGCTTTTTTAGTGACAAAAAGCATCCTGCACGCCGTCTTCTGCAAGACCTTACCCATCGCAGTCTGGCCTTTGAGTCTGAAGGTGCCACAGGATTCGCAGATTTTTTGCAGGTTCTGCAACGTACCCTTGCACCCCTGCTCAGGGCCCCGATCGAAAACGCTGAGGTGTTTGAGATTAGTTTGACTTCGCTTCAGGATCTCTGGTCGCAATCCAGCAAGGGCACCCAGAAGAATCAGGACGCTGCAATTGAGGTCCTCAAGCACGCCGAAGCGCGCAACTTATTGGCTGAACGTATTGCGCAAGGAATTGAAGCCCACCCGGACTCTGCCAAGGTGCCTTCCGTGGTGATCGATTTTTTGTGTGGACCCTGGGCTCAAGTGGTTGCGCAGGCACGCATCCGGCAGGGCTCTGGCTCGGCTGCTGCGGAAAAGTTCGAGGCACTTATTCCAGCGCTGCTGTGGAGCGCCCACCCGGTGCTTGCGCGCACCAGTCCTTCCAAATTGACACGGCTGGTTCCACGTCTCTTGAGTACCTTGCGTGAGGGGCTGGACACCATCAATTTTCCGGGTACGCGAACCAGCGTGTTTCTGGAAGCCTTGATGGCCATCCATCAGCAGATCTTTCGTCCCCGGGCTGCGGCACCTGTCGCTGCGGAATCGGCGCAGACCAATGCCTTGCCTAAGGAGACTGTGTCCGACCACATTCGGCCGGTCTTGGACGGTAATCCCTGGATGGCGCCCGAAGAGGCCGCTGCCTCCAATTTTGTCGAGTTGGCGGAGAGTGTTGAGCCCTTGCCATCTGAAGAACCAGTCGCACCCGATTTGTTGATCGTGTCCGAGCCCACTCCAATTGCCGAGGGTGATTTGCCTCTGGGCTCCTGGGTCGAGATGTGGGCCAATGACCAGTGGGTGCGAACGCAATTGACCTGGGCCAGTCCCCATGGCACGTTATTTTTGTTTACCGGCGTCTTTGGCACCACGCAATCCATGACACGGCGTTCGCGCGACAAATTACTGGCGAGCGGAAAGTTGCGCCTGATTTCGGGTAATCCAGTGGTTGAAGGTGCGCTCGATGCAGTGGCGCAGGCAGCCATGCGTAATAGCGTGGACAGCGTTCTTTAGATTTTCCAAGTCGTGCCCGTTGTCATCGACGGTGCACTAAACTCGTATCGGCCTAATCAATAAATGCGGGGGATATCGATTTGCGCGACGGCTTGGCTGAAATTATCTTTTATGCCTGCATACCTTTAGCCTTCGCCGCAATTTTTGTGGTCGTTGCCTGGATCGTGCAGTACAACCGGCGTGACAAAATTTCCGGGCAAACGCAGCGCATTGTGCTGTATCGCACTCCGCTGTTGGTGGCACTGGTGGTGATGGCGCTGGGTGTGTCAATCACGGTGCACTATGCCGATGTGGCGCGACAAAGCGCTGTCACAGATGCGCAAATCCGGTTTTTGCGCCACGTCGAACAGGTCGAGACTGATCTTCAAGGACAAATTGCCGATCTCGCACACTTGCTGGAAGGTGTGCGCGGATTCGTCATTTCACGCCCCATGTTCACGGGCTC
>CANFNO010000314.1 GCA_947447845.1 Burkholderiales bacterium
CGCTCGGCGGCCTCACCTTCGAGCAACAGGCGCATGTCCAGCACATCATCAAACTCGGCACGCGACAAAAACGGCACGGCGACACCGGCGTTGGGAATGTTCACCAGTGCGCCTTCAGCGGCCAGGCGTTGCAGAGTGGCGCGCACCGGCATCAGGCCCATGCCCAACTCGTCGGCCATGGCGCGAATCTTGAGCCGTTCACCCGGCAGAAAGCGACCCACCGTGACCCACTGGCGCAGGGTCTGGTAGCAGGCGTCCTGCTGGGTGGTGCTGGGCGTGCGGTCTTTAGCGGGTGCCGGTTTGCTCATGGTGCGGATTCGGCGCTGATCAGGCTCAACACTTCGTCAAAGGCAGCCAGCAAAGCCTGCACGTCGTCGGGCTGGGTGTCAGGGCAGATCAGCATCATGTTGTGAAAGGGCGTGATCATGACACCCCTGTTCAGTAGCGCCAGGTGGATCAGATGTTCCAACTCGCTGTCCAGCGCCGCACCGGCCTCGCTGCCATTGCGCGGTGGCGCGGTGCGAAATTGAAACTCGGTGCGCGCGCCCAACTGCGTCACGCACCAGGGCAGGCGGTGTCGTGCAATGCATTGGCGCAGGCCCTCTGCCAGCAGAGTGGCCGTGGTCAGCATGGGGGCGAACACTTCGGGCGTCATCATCGATTCGAGCGTGGCGCGCATGGCCGCCATCGCCAGCAGATTGCCGCTCAGCGTGGTGCCGATGCCCGAGTGCCCGGGCGGCGCCTCGCGCTTGGCCTGCACCACACGCGCCGCCCATTCGGCGCTGAAGCCATAGGCCGCGCACGGCAGGCCACCGCCGAGCGGCTTGCCCAACACCATGGCATCAGACTGCAGGCTGTGCGCGCCGCTGTAACCGCAGGGGCCACAACTGATGGTGTGCGTTTCGTCCAGCACCAGGGCCGTGCCGTAGCGCCGCGTCAGGGTTTGCACGGCCTTCCAGAATCCGGGCTCGGGCAGCACCATGCCGATGTTGGTCATGGCGGGTTCGGCCAGCACGCAGGCCACATCGCCCTTGGCCAATGCGGCCTCCAGCGCAGCCAGATCGTTGAACTCCACCACGACCGTGTGTGCGGTCAGGTCATGCACTTGGCCCAGCAGACTGTCGCGCTGGGTCGGCACGCCATCCACCAGATCGACAAACACGTCTTCGATCGTGCCGTGGTAACAGCCATTGAACACCAGCAGCTTGGTGCGACCACTGGCGGCGCGCAGCCAGCGCAGCACGTAGCGGTTGGCGTCCGTGGCGGTCATGGCGAACTGCCAGTGCGACAAACCGAAGCGTGCGCTCAACAACTCACCCACCACGGCGGCGTCTTCGCTGGCCAGCATGGCGGTCATGCCTTGTGCAGCCTGGCGCGCCAACGCCTGTGCCACCACAGGCGGCGAATGGCCGAACATCGCGCCGGTGTCACCCAGGCAAAAGTCCACCAAGGTGTGGCCGTCAACATCGTGCAGGCGCGCGCCTTGGGCCTGCGCCACCTGCAAGGCAAACGGAGTGCCCCAATCGGTCATCCAGTGCAGAGGCACGCCAAACAGCAGATGCGCCTGGGCGCGCTCGGACAGAGCGCGTGAACGCGGATTGCGCGTGGTGAAGGCAGCCATTTCCTGCTGCAGCATGGCCTGGGCGCGGCCCCAGTGGATGCCGTGGCGAATTTCGGGTGAGGTGGATGTGGGTGTTGAATTCGACATGGTGACCCTCAAACCAAAAGCAACAGATGTTCGCGTTCCCAAGAGCTGATCACGCGGTTGTAGGTGCCGAACTCCAGCTCTTTGACGGCGCAAAAGGCATCGACAAAGTTGGACCCGAGCAAGTCGCGCACGGGCGAGCAGGCGCGTAGCAGGGCGATGGCGTCTTCCAGATGGCGCGGCAGTTCGTCGGCCATGTCCCAGGCGTTGCTGGCAAGCGGCGCAGAGGGTTGGCGCTGTTCGCACAGCCCCAGGTAGCCACAGGCCAGGGTGGCGGCGATGGCCAGGTAAGGATTGACATCCACGCCCGGCACCCGGTTTTCCACACGGCGCGCCACGGGCTCCGACTGCGGCACGCGGATGCCACAGGTGCGGTTGTCGTAGCCCCAGCGCACGTTGGTAGGCGCCGACATATTGGGCGACAGGCGGCGGTAGGAATTGACGTAGGGCGCCAGCATCGGCATCACCTGCGGCAGGTAGGTCTGCAGCCCGGCTATGCAATGGAAAAAGGCCGGGCTGGCTTCGCCGTTGGGCAGACTGAACAGGTTGTTGCCGTCCGTATCCAGAATGCTTTGGTGGATGTGCATGGCGCTGCCGGGCTCCATCTCCATCGGCTTGGCCATGAAGGTGGCAAAAATGCCATGGCGCAGCGCCGTCTCGCGCACGGTGCGCTTGAACAGAAACACCCGGTCGGCCAACTCCAGCGGGTCGCCGTGGCTGAAGTTGATTTCCATCTGGCCGGCACCGGCCTCGTGAATCAACGTCTCGACGCCCAGGCGGTGCACGGCGCAGAAACTCGACAACTCCATGAAGAACGGGTCGAAGTCATTCACTGCGTCGATGGAATAGCTTTGGCGCCCAGCCTCGGGTTTGCCGGTGCGGCCTATGGGCGGGTGCAGGGGTTCGTGCGGATTTTGCTGGCGTGCCACCAGATAGAACTCCATTTCGGGGGCAACCACCGGGCGCCAGCCCCGCTCGCTGTACAGCGCAATGATTTTGCGCAGCACGGCACGCGGCGATAGCCCCACGGGCGAGCCATCCCACTCCTGGCAATCGTGAATCACCACGGCCACCGGCTCGGCCGCCCAGGGCACGACGCGGAAGGTGTCGACGTCGGGCTTGCAGACCATGTCGGGATCGGTGTCGCCAACGAACGGGCCGTTGTCGGGCTGCTGTCCGTTCACGGTGTTGAGCAGCACGCTCTTGGGCAGGCGCATTTCACCCGCCTTGAGAAAGAGGTCTTTGGGCAGGATTTTGCCCCGGGCGATACCGGTCATATCCGGAATGACGCACTCCACTTCGTGGATGTGGTGTTCAGCCAGTAACTGGCCAATAGGACTTTGCATAGATTGCTTTCAGCGCACTCCGGCATGGGCGCGCAAGGCAAATATTTGATCACAAGTTTTGCAATTTTTGAATATATGGCTTTATTAGTCAATATTTTGATCAAATAACAGGAAAGCATGGATTGACAGCTCTCAACTACCGACCCCATCTACCTTTGGGGAAGCACACCGGCCATCGCCAATTTGCCGCCTCAGACCGCGCAGACCAGTCACACAAACGCTTACAAATATGTGGGGGCACAGAGCGGGTTTTGGCGCTTTGGCGGCTAATGTCACGCGTTCAATACGCTGGCCGTGGGAGGCGGCACGAGGCTGGTTATTGCTTGCCTGTTAGCATTCTTCAAACGCATGAATTCCGAAGTCAAGACCCCTTACAAAGCGACGCAGAGCCCGTATCTCTGGGGTCAAACCAAAGTGCCATGGCAATGGCCGGAGTCACGTCTGGTCGCCGGGGTGGTGCTGTCATTGGTGGCGCACGCGTTGTTGCTTACGCTTCAGTTCGATTTGGCAGGCCTGGGAATGCCCGACAGCATCTTTAGCGAAACCGGACGCTTAGGGGTTGAGCCGGCCATCGTCATCAAGCTCGAGCCGCTACCTGCCCCCAGCAGCCCAAGCGCCCCACCAGAACCCAGCAAGCCACCGGAACCACCCAAGAGCACCACGGTCAGCGTTGTGGCGGCCGCACAGTTGGCCGCGCGCGAAGCGGCTCAAGCCCGGGCGCTAGAGCGACAACAAGCCGCTCAGCAACGCGCCGCCAAACGCCAGGAGGCCGCGCGCCAGGCCGCCATTCAAAAGAAGCTGGCGGCCGAAGATGCGCGCCGCCAGGAGCTCCTAAAGCGCGAGGAAGATAGTCAGGCAGCCCAGTTGGAAGCCGCTCAGCTAGAGGCGCAGCGTGTCGAACGCGCCTTGCAGGACGCGGCTGATGCGCAAGAGCAATCACGCCAGGAAGCCATAAAGCAGGAACAGGCAAAACAACAAGAGGCAGCGCGGCAAGAGGCGCAGAAGCAGGCAGCGGCCAAGCTGGACGCACAGCGCCAGGAAACCGCGCGCCAGGAAGAGGCTGCCCGGCAAGCCGCAGCGCGTTTGGAGGCCGCCCAACAAGAGGTGCAGCGACTGGAGCAGGCAAGGCAGGAAAGCCTCAAGCAGGAAGCGCTGCGTCAAGAAGCAAAAGCCGCCGCAGCGCAACAGGAAGCCACGCGCCTGGAGAATGCCCGACAAGCTGCAGCCCAGCAGGAAGCCGTCCGTCTGGAAAACCAGCGGGTGGAAGTGATGCGCCAGGAAGTTATCCGGCAAGAGACGGCGCGCCAGGATGCTTTGCGCCTGGAAGCTGCCCGCCAGGAAGCCGCTCGCGTTGCAGCCGTTCAGCAGGAGGCCACGCGCCTGGAGGCCGCCAGACAAGAAGCGGCCCGACTGGCAGCGGCACAACAGGAGGCGCAGCGTCTGGAAGATCAACGCCAGGAGACGGCGCGCCAGGCTGCAGCCCAGCAGGAGGCCCAGCGCCAAGCGGAAGCCAGACAACAAGAGTTGGCCAGACAAGAGGCGGCAAGGCAAGCTGCTGCGGCAG
>CANFNO010000315.1 GCA_947447845.1 Burkholderiales bacterium
ACCACACGCCGCCATGAAGGCAGCAGGCGATGTGGCGATGGAAGTCCTGGCCGGTGGCTTGGGCTGGCAAAACCCGGCGGGAAACGTGCTGGGCCTGTATTTGCACGGTTTGTTTGAAGACCCCGCTGCCTTGCAGGCGCTGTTTGGGGCGCGTTTTAGCAAGCCCGTGCCTACGCTGGACAGTGTGTTTGATGGTTTGGCCGATTTCATTGAACAGCATTTCGAGCCGGGTGCTTTGCAGGCACTGCTCAAGCCAAATTGACACTGAATCCGCACTAACTTCGTAAGTTTTTTTGACACCTTTGTCCCACCCGTTTTTGTCTCTGGAGAAACTCAAGATGACCCACTTTCCCACCCTCGCCAACATCCATGACGCCGCACTCACCGAGTCGTTGAAAGGCACCCTGGACAACAAGACCAAGCCACAGGGCTCCTTGGGCCGACTCGAACTGCTGGCCATGCAAATTGGCCAGATTCTGGGCACCACGGCCCCGGTGTTGGAGGCGCCGCAAATGGTGGTGTTCGCCGGTGACCACGGGCTGACCGCGCGCGGCATCTCGGCTTTTCCCAGTGATGTGACCTGGCAGATGGTGGAAAATTTTCTTGCGGGTGGTGCCGCAGTGAGCGTGCTGTCCAAGCAGAACGGCATTGCCCTTACCGTGGTGGATTGCGGTGTGAAGCACGACTTTCTTGCCGGCATGCCCGCTGGCAGCACCCGCCCGGGTCTGCAGGTGCGCAAGGTTGCCGGTGCCGAGTCCGGCACGGCAGATTCATCGGCGGGCCCGGCTATGACAGCCGCCCAATGTGCTGCAGCTATTACGCAAGGCATGGAATTGGTCAAAGGCCTGCCGGGCAACGCCTTGCTGCTGGGCGAAATGGGCATTGGAAATACTTCAGCGGCTTCGCTCCTCCTGGCACGCATTGCCGGTCTGGACATCTCGGTTTGCACCGGTGCCGGAACGGGTCTGGACGCCCCAGCCGTGCAACGCAAGACCGAGGTGCTGCGCGAAGTGCTGCACAAGCACGCCGACGCGGTTGCACCGCTGGACGTGCTCGCGGCCATGGGCGGCTTTGAGATCGCCACCATGGTCGGCGCTGTGCTGCAAGCTGCCGTTGAGCGCCGCGTGATCCTGGTCGATGGCTTCATTGCCAGCAGCGCTGTGGTGGTGGCGCATGCGATGCAGTCGCTGGTGCTGCAGCGCTGCGTATTTGCGCATCGCTCGGGCGAGCGCGGTCACGAATTCATGCTGCAGCATCTGGGCGTGCAGGCCTTGCTCGACTTGGGTTTGCGTCTGGGCGAAGGCTCGGGCGCTGCACTGGCATGGCCGCTGCTGCAGTCAGCCTGCACCATCCTGCGCGAGATGGCCAGCTTCGCCTCGGCCGGTGTCTCCGAAAAATCGACTGACACGGCAACGGTTTAAAGTCGCGTCGCCATGACGCAATTTATTCGCCACTATCTGCTCGCCCTGCAGTTCTTCACCCGTATACCGGTGGCGGGGCGTCTGGCGGCGTGGGTGGGCTTTAGCCCGCAGATGTTGCGCGCGAGTGCGGCGCATTTTCCCGGCGTGGGTTGGTTGGTCGGGCTGCTGGTGGCGGCTTTGAGTGGCGGGTTGCTGATGGCTTTGCCCGGTGGCGGCTTCTCGCCCTTGGTCGTGGCCGCCCTTGGCACGGCCTTCGGCATTTTGCTGACCGGCGCATTTCACGAAGACGGTCTGGCCGATGTGGCGGATGGGCTGGGTGGCAGCCTGCAGCGCGAGCGAGCCCTGGAGATCATGAAAGACTCGCGCGTGGGTGCCTTCGGGGCTATCGCCATCGTCATGGCGCTGTTGGTCAAAGTGGCGCTGGTGGCGCAACTGGCTTCCATGGATGATGGAGTGATGTGCGCTACGTTGTTTTTGGCCCATGTGGTGTCGCGCACCTGGCCACTGCTGTTAATCCGGCTTTTGCCCCATGTGGGTGATGTGGCCGGGTCCAAATCCAAGCCTTTGGCGGACCAAATTGCGCTTTCTGCGCTTGCGGTAGCCTTGGTGTGGTGTCTTTCTGCCTTCGGGCTGGTGTTTTGGGTGCAGGAGAACTGGCAAAACCTGGTACCGGTGGAACTTTCGACCTACTTCGAGCTTGGGCTCATAGGCGCACTAGCCGCCAGTGCCTTGGCTTTTGTCTGGATGGGGCGCTGGTTCGCCAAGCGTTTGCAGGGCTTTACCGGCGATTGCCTGGGTGCCACGCAGCAAGTTTGTGAACTGGCTTTTTATCTGGGCTTTTTGCTGACCTGGGGATCTCTCCCGTGAGGCTCTGGCTGGCGCGCCATGCCCGCCCGCAAATTGAGACCGGCATTTGCTATGGCATGCTGGATATGGATGCCGACCCGGAGGCTACTCGGGCTGCGGCTCAACAATTGGCACTGGAGTTGCCGCAGGGCATCGCTGTGCAAACCTCCCCGCTACGGCGTTGCCAGCAATTGGCGCATGCGCTCGCCGAGTTACGTGCAGACCTGCGCTTTCGGACCGACCCTCGCTTGCGTGAAATGGACTTTGGAACCTGGGAAGGTGTCGCCTGGACTGACATTCCGCGTGCCGCTGTCGATGCCTGGATTGCGGATTTCGCCACCCACCGCTTCGGTGGCAATGAGTCGGCCAACGAGGTGTTGACGCGGGTGGCCGGCGCATGGGACGAGGCGCAGGCAGGAGTCGATGTGCTCTGGATTGCCCACTCCGGTGTGGCCCAGGCGGCGAGTCTGCTGCACCAAGGTATTCGCCATGTCGCGCAGGCCAAAGACTGGCCTGTCACCACGCTTAAATGTGGCGAGTGGATGCTGTTCCAGATCGCGCAACCGGAGTGAGACTTTGATTCAGACCAGCCAACTCGCGTACTGCTATGCAGGCGGCGCGCCGATTCATTTTCCGGACATCGAAGTCGCACAGGGCAGCGTTGTTTTGCTGAATGGTCCATCGGGCTGTGGCAAATCCACCTGGCTGGCGTTGGTTGCCGCGCTGGTCAAACCCATGGCTGGAACTCTGACGGTTGCGGGTCAGTCCCTGGGAAGTCTCAACGGCATGGCCGCCGATGCCTGGCGTGCGCGGACGATTGGTTTTTTGCCGCAAAAGCTGCATCTCAGTGGCGCACTCACCGTAGCGCAGAACTTAGGGCTGGCGCAATGGGCGGCTGGGCAAGCTGAAGACGCGGAGCGCATTGCACAGACGCTTGCCGCCTTGGGCGTTGCTGAGTTAGCGCAACGCAAGCCAGCGCAACTCTCCGGTGGCCAGGCCCAGCGCGTGGCCTTGGCGCGTGCTGTGTTGCTGCGGCCAAAGGTACTCCTTGCCGATGAGCCCACGGCCAGTCTGGACGATGAGGCGGCGGCGTCTGCTATCGACTTGCTGGTGCAAACCGCCCGCCAACAAGGCGCGACCCTGGTGATTGCTACCCATGACGGCCGTGTGGCGCCTTTGATCCCAGTCGGCGAAGCCGGTAGTTCCGGCTACACCGCATTGAAGCTGTCGCGCCAGACGCAGGGCGCAGCCGTATGAAAACCATTGCACTCTCCTGGCGCTACCTGTGGTCACGCCCACTGGGTGCGGCGCTGAACGTGTTGCTGCTCAGCCTTGGACTGGCGTCCATTTCCTTCCTGCTGCTGGTCAGTTTTCAGCTGAGCAAAGCTTTTGACAAGGATCTGGCGGGTATCGATGTGGTGGTGGGTGCCAAGGGTAGCCCCATGCAACTGATCATGAGCGGTGTTTTCCACATCGATGTGCCGCCGGGCAATATCCCGCTCAAGGCGGTCAAGGCCCTGGAAAAGAACCCGATGATTGCCTCGGTCATCCCGCTCAGCCTGGGCGACAACTTGCGCGGTTTCCGCATTGTTGGCACCACGCCGGAATACATCACGCATTACGGGGCCACGCTGGCGCAGGGGCGTTTGTGGGACGCGCCTATGCAGGTAGTGGTGGGCGCAATTGCCGCCCAGAAGCTGGGCATTCAGGTGGGCAACACTTTTACCGGCTCGCACGGACTTGGGGCCGGTGGCCACGAGCACGCTGACAACCCCTACAAAGTGATTGGCATCTTGCAGCCCAGCGGCACGGTGATCGATCGCCTGATCGTGACCGACGCCGCTTCCATCTGGCATGTGCACGAGGAACATGCTGACCACGCCGACGGCGATGCCGAGGAGCACACGATCACCGACGATGAGCGCCAAGTCACCATGGCGCTGGTTCGCTACAAGACGCCGCTGGCCGCGATGAGCTTTCCGCGCATGGTCAACACCACCACCGAATTGCAAGCCGCCGCTCCCGCCATGGAGATTTCGCGCCTTCTGAGCATGCTGGGCATTGGCACCGATGTGCTGCGGGCATTCGCCGGAGTGCTGTTGTTGACGGCAGGTCTGAGCGTATTTATTGCGTTGTGGAGTGCGGTGCGCGAACGCCGCGCTGACTTGGCTCTGCTACGCATGCTGGGCGCGTCTCCTGCCAAGATTGCAGCCCTCTTGCTGGGCGAAGCGCTTTGGCTGGGTGTGCTGTCTGCCGCTATAGGCGTGGCGGGTGGTCAGGCCCTGACGGCGTTGATTGGCTGGATGCTGAAGCTGGACAACTCCCTGCTGATCG
>CANFNO010000316.1 GCA_947447845.1 Burkholderiales bacterium
ACTCTATGAGCAAGCCCGTAAAACCGTCCACTGAATTCGAATGGCCAACGTGGTTGTTGTGGAGCTTCATTCTGTCGTCGTGGGTGCTGCTGGTGGCAACCTACGGAAGCCTGCCCACGTGGCTGTCGAGCGGGTTGCTGATCGTGCTGCTGGCGTGGTACATGAGCCTGCAACATGAACTGACCCACGGCCACCCCACGCGCAACGAGACCATCAACCGCCTGATCGGCCTGCCTCCTCTGGCTGTCTGGTACCCGTTTGACACCTACAAGCTGGACCATCTCAAACACCACGAAGACGCCCACCTGACGGAGCCCGGCGTGGACACGGAGAGCAACTACATCACCCCCGAACAGGCAAGCACCATGGGTCCGGTGGCGCTGTGGATTTACAAAAGTCAGCGCACCATGCTGGGCCGTTTCTTCATCGGCCCCGCGATCGTCAACGTGAGTCTGTGGACGCGACTGGTGCGTTCGCTGCGCAACGGCAACGACGCCGAACTCAAAGTCTGGAGCCTGCACTTGCCGTTGGTGGGCCTTCTGCTGTGGTTGCTCGACCAGCACACGCGCATATCGGTTTGGCACTACGCTTTCGGCATTACCTACCCGGCGCTGGGCCTGGCCATGCTGCGTTCGCTTTATGAACACCGTCCCGGCGCATTGCCTGCACACCGAACCGTGATCAATGAGGCCGCACTGCCCTGGCGTCTGCTGTACCTGAACAACAACTACCACGTCGTGCACCATGCCTACCCCGGCGTGCAGTGGTACAAAATTCCAGCCCTGTACCGGGCCGACCGCGCCGCCTACCGCGAGCGCAATGGAGGTTTTGTATTGCCCGGCTATCTCTATCTGATTCGCAACTTTGCCTTCAAGCCGATTGACAACCCGGTACTGGCCACACCTGCCACGGCGCCGAAGCGCGCAGCCGCGGCCAAAAAAGTGTCGGCCAAAATCTGAGCATGCAAGCGTCGCTGCCCATGTATTACCCGCCGCGCGAAGCGGTGACCGCATTCTGGGCAGCATTGGCCACGCTGTTGCGGGCTGAAGCCGCCTGCGCGCAGTTCGATATTCCCAACGAACTGAGATGGCCGGAAGATGTTCACGCGCATTGGCTGGAAAGCGATCTGCTTTTGAGTCAGGCCTGCGGCTACCCCTTTGTCACGCTGCTTGAGGGCCGCGTGCAATTGGTGGGCACCTTTGCTTACGCGGCTGCAGGCACACAGGGCATCCACTGCCGCAGCCAGCTCATTTGCCGCGCCGAGGATAGACTCCAGAGCCTGGTGGACTTTGCGGGCAGCACCGTGGCCTTTAACGACACGATCTCGCAGTCCGGATACAACGCCCTGCGTGCGCTGGTTGCGGGCATCTCAGCGCCGCGACCCTTCTTTGGCAAGGCGCTGCAAACCGGCGCGCACTACCGGTCCATAGAGGCGGTGCGCACCGGCGCGGCTGACATGGCGGCAATTGATCCGGTGAGTTGGGCGCACTGGCAGCGCAGCAACCCCGCGCTTTCTGCGCAACTAAGAGTTTTTGCGCAAACCCAGCCTTATCCGGGTCTGCCATTGATCAGCGCGATGCAAACACCGCCAACGGTTATGGCAGCGCTGCGCAAATCGCTTCACACGCTGGCCCATGTTGCAGACTACGCCGACTTGCGAAAGCCGCTTCTGATCACCGGTTTTGAGGTCACCGAAAGACCGGACTACCAGGTTTGTCTGACCATGCAAGAGATGGCGTTCAGCCAAGACGTGCGCGAGCTTTAGTTTCGCGTCTTTACGTTAAGTCCGGGGTTGCCATTTCTTTATCACCTTTTGGCGGGCTGACGGTTGCACATTTATTTTGCCGAGATCGCCCGCGTAATGCGCCACCACGCGATGGTCCATCAGGGCAAACCACAAGGCCGGAAAGTAGGCCGCAGTAATCATCGTGGCATAGCCAGCCGGCAGTTGGGGTGCGGCATCAAAGTGCCGAAGTGCCTGGTAGCGCCGTGCGGGGTGCGCGTGGTGGTCGGAATGCCGCTGCAAGTGATAGAGCACGATGTTGCCCACGATGTGGTTGCTATTCCAGGAGTGCTCGGGCTCGCAGCGTACATAGCGGCTGGTTGCGTCCTTTGACCGTAACAGCCCATAGTGTTCAACGTAGTTCACAACCTCCAGCATGGAAGCACCGTACAGGCCTTGCAACACCATAAAACCCAGCACAGGCCAGCCCAACCAGATGGCCAATACACCGTAAAGAACCACGCTCAAGGACCAGGCCTGAAGGTTGTCATTCCCGGCACTCCACACACTCTTGCCGGATTTACTCAGACGTTCACGTTCGAGCGCCCAGGCCGAGCGCAGACTGCCCAGAACCGTGCGCGGCAGGAAGGCCCAGAAACTCTCGCCCATGCGTGAACTGGCCGGGTCTTCGGGGGTGGCAACTCTTCGGTGATGGCCCCGGTTGTGTTCGACATAAAAATGCCCGTAGAGGCTGGGTGCCAGGGCAATCTTTGCCAGCCACCGATCCAGTGTTTCCTTTTTGTGCCCCAACTCGTGCGCTGTGGCAATGCCAACGCCATTGATGGAACCCACCGTCAAGACCAGGGCGGCAAAGGCAACCCACGACAAAGGTTGCGTCGCCGCGAGCCAGGCGCCAAACACCGTGCCGATGATCTGGAATGGCACATAGGCCCAGACCAGCGCGCGATAGAAAAAGTCCTGGTCGAGCTGCGTGACAGCAGACTCCGGCGGGTTGCTGAAATCCTCACCGAACACCAGATCAAGCAAAGGCATCACCAAATGAATGAATACGGGTGCAAAGAGCAGGCACCACCACTTGCCGCTCCAAGCAAATGCCAGCAGAGATCCGGTAAACGCCACCGGTATGGCTGGACTGAATAGCCATAGCCAGCGCTTGTCGCTCCAACTATTTTTCGCGGGATCGTTCCCGGTAACGGCATAGGCCACGTGGGTTCTCCTGATTTTTCGTGCTTACCGGGGCCAAGTAACTTGCGGACGGGAGGTAGGGAACGTGTGCCGCGGACCCAATTTCACCCGAATGGGGGATACCTCAGAGCCGTCTAAATCATTAGACTTTAGCTATGTTGTATTCCTATCGTCATCCAGACCTCGCAGCCAGTGTCACAGGGCATTCTGCGGTTGTCAAACTTTCAGATCATGAGATCGCTAGCCTCGCGGAACGCAGGCGGTTTGTTCGCGCCATTCCCGTGCCTGCAGTGATTGAGAGTGACGAAGCGGATGCATGGGATCTCTGGAATCAAGTGGTGCAAAGTACCGCCGCTTAGAAGACTGGCTTGGGCTTCCATACCGGATGGGCGGCTTGAGAATCAAGACTGGCAGCGTATTTGAACGATCCCGGTAGCCCCAACGCAGACTTCCCCATTTTCATCCAACATTCCACCGCGCATCTCAACTCTTTGCACGCCTTCGCGGGTCATTTTCGTGGCCACGACTTCCCACTCAATGCTGACCGTGGCATCTGCAAACACCGGCCTGTGAAATTCCACTGTGAATGTCACACCGACAACCGAATAGCCTTTGGAGAAGTGGGACGCTGTCAGCCCCAAAATCAGCGCTGTCGTGTGCGTGCCGCTGACGATTAGTTTCTTGTATCGGCTCGCTGACGCGATCTCGGAGTCGTGATGTAACGGGTTGGTGTCACCCGCCTCGGTTGCAAATGCACGCACTTGATGTTCATTGAAGGTGTGCGTCTTGGAGAACTTGTCGCCCACGACAATCCATGCGGTTTGCTGAGTCATTTACTCGACACTCACACTCACGTTATATCCATTGGCCTTTAGCAGTGCATGCTGCTTGGCCCGTGCCAAATCATTGGCCACCATCTCCTGGCACATTTCCTGTGCGGTGATTTCAGGCACCCAGCCTAGTTTCAACTTCGCCTTGGTCGGGTCGCCCAACAGAGTCTCCACTTCAGCGGGGCGGAAATAGCGCGGGTCGATCTTCACAATGGCTTTGTCGCCCCAGTAGCCCACCTCATCCACGCCCTGCCCTTGCCACGTCAGCGGCATGCCCAGTTCGGCTGCAGTCCATTCGATGAACTGGCGCACGCTGTATTGTTTGCCCGTGGCAATCACAAAGTCTTCGGCGTGATCTTGCTGCAGCATCAACCACTGCATGCGCACATAGTCCTTTGCGTGGCCCCAGTCGCGCAAGGCGTCGATGTTTCCCATGTACAAACAATCTTCCAGGTTCTGACTGATGTTGGCCAAGCCACGGGTGATCTTGCGGGTGACAAAAGTTTCGCCGCGACGCGGGCTTTCGTGGTTGAAAAGAATGCCGTTGCAGGCATACATTCCATAGGCTTCACGGTAGTTGACCGTGATCCAGTAGGCGTACATCTTGGCCGCGGCATACGGGCTTCTTGGATAGAAAGGGGTGGTTTCCCTTTGCGGGGTTTCCTGCACCAAACCATACAGTTCGCTGGTACTGGCCTGGTAGAAACGCGTCTTCTTTTCCAACCCCAGGATACGGATGGCCTCGAGCAGGCGCAGCGTGCCCAGGCCGTCCACATCGGCGGTGTATTCGGGGCTCTCGAAGCTCACCGCCACATGGCTTTGTGCGCCCAGGTTGTAGAT
>CANFNO010000317.1 GCA_947447845.1 Burkholderiales bacterium
CCACCGCTCAGCGATTTGACAGGCGAATTGGCGCGCGCGGGTGAGAACAGGAAGTCGCCCAGATAACTCTTGACGTGCTTGCGCTGGTTGCCGATTTCGATCCACTCGGAGCCGGGGCTGATGAAGTCTTCCAGCGTGGCTTCCATGTCCAGCGCATTTCGCATCTGGTCGAAGTAGGCCACCTCGATATTTGCGCCCTGGCGCACCGTGCCCCAGGGGCTGTGGCCGGGTTCGGGCGCGGGGGAATTGGCAGGCGCCGGGTCGGCCTTGAGCTCGCCCAGAATCAGCTTGAGCAGCGTGGTCTTGCCCGCGCCGTTTGGCCCCAGCAGGCCGATCTTGTCGCCGCGCAAAATCGTGGCGGAGAAGTCGTGCACGATTTTGCGGTCGCCAAAAGTCTTGGACACATGGGTCAACTCGGCTACCAACTTGCCGCTGGAGGCGCCACTGGAGATGTCCATGTTGACGCTGCCGATTACCTCGCGCCGCGCCTCGCGTTGTGAACGCAGTCCGTCCAGTCGCACGATGCGCGCTGTGGCGCGGGTGCGGCGCGCTTCCACGCCCTTGCGAATCCAGATTTCTTCTTGCGCCAGCAACTTGTCGGCCCGCGCGTTAATTACGGCTTCCTGCGCCAGCTGCTCTTCTTTTTGCAACAGATAGGCGGCGAAGTTGCCGGGGTAGGACAGCAGTTTGCCGCGGTCCAGTTCGACAATGCGGGTGGCCACGTTGTCCAGAAAAGAGCGGTCGTGGGTGATGGTGATGATGGAGCCCTTGAAGTCCACCAGCAGGCCTTCCAGCCATTCGATGGAGTCCAAGTCCAGATGGTTGGTCGGCTCGTCCAGCAGCAGCACATCGGGCTGGGCGACCAGGGCCTGGGCCAGCGCGACGCGCTTTTTGGTGCCGCCCGACAAAGTGCTGACAATTGCTTCTGGATTCAGGTGCAGGCGGTGCAGGGTCTCATTAACGCGCTGCTCCCAGTTCCAGCCGTCCAGGTGCTCGATCTCGTCCTGCATGGCGTCCAAGTCGCCGTGGCCCAGGCAGTATTCCTCGATCAGGTCGATGACACGGGCCAAACCGGCTCGCACCGCTTCGAACACGGTGGCATCGGCATCAAGTTGGGGCTCTTGCGCCACATAGGAAATGCGGGTGCCGTTTTGCACCTGCAGCGTGCCGTCATCGGGTTTGTCCATGCCGCCCAGAATTTTGAGCATGCTGGATTTGCCCGCGCCGTTACGGCCGATCAGACCGACGCGCTCCGCGGTTTCAAGGGAAAAGTCAGCGTGGTCGAGCAGGGGAACGTGCCCAAAAGCCAGCTGGGCGTCAAGAAGAGTAATCAGTGCCATAGCCTTCGATTATCCCTTGCCACTGTTACAGGGGGGTCATGAGGGGCGTTCATAATCCGAGTTAGCCCGGAGATTGCTCCGGACCATGGAATTCAGGAGTACATGAATGGCGATTACTGCGCGAAGCGTATTGGGATCTTTTATTGGTTTTCTGGTGGTGGCTGCCCTGCTGTTTGCAGGCTATACCGCCGTGGTCTTGAAGTGGAGCTACTCAGCCGGTGAGCGCGCAGGCTTCATGCAAAAGCTCTCCACCAAAGGCTTCATCTGCAAAACCTGGGAGGGTGAGTTGCAACTGGTAGCGATGCCCGGCAGCATGCCCGAGAAGTTTTTGTTCTCAGTGCGCGACGACGCGGTAGCAGCGCGCATCAACGCCACCATGGGCAAGCGTGTCGCGCTGACCTATGAGCAGCACATCGGCGTGCCTACGTCATGCTTTGGCGAGACCGAGTACTTTGTGACCGATGTGAAAGAAGTGCCGAACTGAATAGAGCCCCCAAGCTCCCCCGCTGCGCGTGGGTCGCGGCCCCCCAAGGGGGCGCATTTCACCTTGGGGCGGCCCGGCGGTGAAACCTGGCCCCCAAGCTCCCCCGCTGCGCGCGGGGAGGGCTGGGCTTAGTAGCGGTACAGCAGGCCCACCGAAGCGCTGGGTAGGACGGACAGGCTGCCTAGCGAGTCGCGAATTTTCTGGGTTTGCGCGTCCACGTCGGCTTGTGTAGCTTTGCCATTGCTGACCAGTGATGTTGTGGTTTCTGCGGTAAAGGAGCCAACCATCACGCCCAGATCGGCGTAAAAACCGAAGCCCTTTGCATCACTCTTCTGGTGGCCATAGCCAATGCCCAAATAGGGCGTTGTGTTGGGGAACTTCACTTGCACGTTGAAGGTCTCGCCAGTCATGACGACGGGCTTGCCGTTGATGGTGGAGGTGCCGCTGCCCAAGCCATTGAAGTCCGCCTTCATGTCATTCATTGTCAAACCGCCCACCAGGCGAAAACCACCGCCCATTGGGAACCAGTCGGCAAAGGCGCCCAAGCGGCTGGCCTTAAAGTTTCCCGTGACATTCACGCCGTCCTGGTTGCCGTCCTTGTTGACGGACAGACCGCCCGCATATTCACCACGCAAGCCCAGGCTGGGGCTGGTGGAGTAGGCGTAACCCAGGGTGTAGAGGCCCGGCAGTCCCAAGCCGATGTAACTGTCTTGGGCGTAGGTGGCGCTGCCAATGGCGGCCAGAGCGGCCAGCAGTACGAGTTGTTTTTTCATGTTCGATTACCTCCTATTTATTGCTGCAAGCGGGCTTGCGCACCGGCATTAAAAGCAGTGTCACACAAATAGGGGGCGCTCTCAACGGGAAAAAGTGTAAGTAATAGCACGTATTGCTGGCCTTAACGGCTACTGGGAAACGAAAACACCGTCCCCTCGCGCACACCGGCCGAAGGCCAATTTGACTTGCCTGCGCGTTTGAGCGCTTTGCAGGGTCGTGTGCTCAGCGGCAAGGGGCATGTGAAACTTCGCTCGCAGTCGATTCCCCTATCTATTGCGAACCGGAAACTCCACGTTGTTGCAAGGTTGCGCAACCCGTACTTCAGGATACGCGAGCCAATATCCATCCCGTACGGTCCAGATTTATAGAGAAGTTATTTAAAGTTACTAATGTTACTGCTTTTTATATAGAAAGCAGATAAACTCTGTATATATGAATCCACTCACCAACCCATTTTCTCCCGGTGCTGGAAACCAGCCGCCAGCGCTAGCTGGGCGCGGCGAATTGCTGCAAAGGCTTGAAATACTCTTGGCGCGCATCAAAGCCGGTCGCAGTGAACAAAGCATGCTCATGGTCGGACTGCGCGGTGTCGGCAAGACGGTGCTCCTGAACCGTGTCCGCGAAATGGCCGAAGCACAGGGTTACCAGGCAATTTTGATCGAAGCACACGAAAACAAATCATTGCCCTTGCTGCTTTTGCCCCCGCTGCGCCAAACGCTTTTTGCACTGGACCGGTTGCAAAACGTGAGCCAAAAAGTCAAACGTGGACTGCGGGTGCTACGTAGCTTTATTGGCGCAGTGAAAGTCAAATTGGGCGACGCAGAGTTTGGTCTGGACATAGATCCAGAGACCGGCTCCGCGGACAGTGGGGACCTGGAAGCCGACCTGGCTGAGTTATTCGTGGCAATTGGCGAAGCCGCAGCAGACCGCGGTACCGCCGTCGCCATCATCATTGACGAGTTGCAGTACATGACCGAGACCGAGATGAGCGCCCTCATAATGGCCATACACCGGGTATCGCAACGGAATTTGCCCTTGGTGTTGATCGGTGCAGGCCTGCCGCAATTGGTGGGTTTGGCGGGCCAATCCAAGTCTTATGCCGAGCGCCTTTTTACCTACCCCGAAGTGGGAGCCCTCTCTGCGGCGGATGCTGCCCTTGCGTTGCAAGGGCCCGTTTCCACCCAGGGCGTCTCTTACACACCTGAAGCGCTGGAGGAAGTCTTCCGAGTCACGCAAGGCTATCCCTACTTCTTGCAGGAATGGGGCTACCAGTCCTGGAACATGGCCGATCAGTCGCCCATTGACCTGCCACTGATTCAGAGAACTACCGTCGCGTCTACTGCCCGTCTCGACCAAAGCTTTTTTCGGGTGCGGTTCGACCGCCTTACGCCGCGTGAAAAAGACTACCTCAGTGCGCTGGCTGAGCTGGGTTCAGGTAACCAACGTTCCGGTGGCGTCGCAGAGCGCCTGGGTGTCAAAGTGCAGACCATTGCACCGCTGCGCTCCAGCCTGATCAAAAAAGGCATGATTTACAGCCCGGCACACGGCGACACGGCCTTTACGGTGCCGCTGTTTGACCAGTTCATGCTGCGCACCATGCCCGACGGGCCACGAAAGGCCGGGCAATAGACCCGCGCAAACCATAGCAAATACAGGCAAATTTATTCAACGAAAACACCCACTTGTTATCGATCAACGGCTACTGGGAAACGAAAACACCGTCCCCTCGCGCACACCGGCCGAAGGCCAGCGTTGCGTGATCGTCTTGCGCTTGGTGTAGAAGCGCACGGCATCGGGACCGTAGGCATGCAGGTCGCCAAACAGGCTGCGTTTCCAGCCGCCAAACGAGTGGTAGGCCACCGGCACGGGCAGGGGCACGTTGACGCCCACCATGCCGACCAGGATGTTGTCGGTGAAGTAACGTGCAGCTTCGCCGTCGCGGGTAAAGATGCAGGTGCCGTTGCCGTATTCATGGGCGTCGATCAGGTCCATGGCTTC
>CANFNO010000318.1 GCA_947447845.1 Burkholderiales bacterium
TCCAGCAGTCCGCGACGGCAGCGCCAGCGCAGCTTGCTCAAAACCCGCTCATCAATCAGTTCATTCATCACAAAATTTTGCTCACGCTTAGACCGTGCGCAAAACCATCATTTCCTTGATCTTGCCGATTGCCCGCGTAGGATTCAAGCCCTTTGGACAAACTTCAACACAATTCATGATGGTGTGGCAACGGAACAGGCGATACGGGTCTTCCAGGTTGTCCAGACGCTCGGCCGTGGCTTGGTCGCGGCTGTCGGCCAGGAATCGGTACGCTTGCAGGAGACCTGCGGGGCCGACAAATTTGTCGGGGTTCCACCAGAAGCTGGGGCAACTTGTGGAGCAACTGGCGCACAAAATGCACTCATACAAGCCATTAAGCTCTTCGCGCTCTTCAGGGCTTTGCAGGCGTTCCTTCTCGGGCGGTACGGTGTCGTTGATCAGGTAGGGCTTGATCGAGTTGTACTGCTTGAAGAATTGCGTCATGTCCACGATCAAGTCGCGAATCACGGGCAGGCCCGGCAGGGGTTTCAACACGATGGTGCCGGGCAAAGTCAGCATATTGGTCAGGCAGGCCAGACCGTTTTTGCCGTTGATGTTCATGGCGTCGGAGCCACACACGCCTTCGCGGCAGGAACGGCGGAAGGAGATCGTGGGGTCCACTGCCTTGAGCTTCATCAAGGCGTCCAGCAGCATGCGCTCGTGACCGTCCAGTTCAACCTGGATGGTTTGCATGTAGGGCTTGGCGTCCTTGTCTGGATCGTAGCGGTAGATGGAGAAGGTACGTAGTGTCATGTTCGGTATCTCGCTTATTTGGACGCTTTAGAAGGTACGGACTTTGAGTGGCACGGAGTCCACGGTCAAAGGCTTCATCTGGACAGACTTGTAGCTCAAGCTGTTGTCGGCGCTGTGCCACAGGGTGTGTTTGTGCCAGTCGCGGTCGTTGCGGCCATTCGGGAACTCGGCCGAGTCAGCGTAATCGTCCACGGTGTGGGCGCCACGGCTTTCGTGGCGGGCAGCTGCGGACACGATGGTGGCCTGTGCCGCTTCGATCAGGTTGTCCACTTCCAACGCTTCAATGCGGGCAGTGTTGAAGACCTTGGACTTGTCTTTCAAGCCAATGTTTTTCACACGTTCACGCAGATCGGCAATCTTGACGACGCCTTCGTCCATGACCTTTTGGGTGCGGAACACACCGGCGTGCAGTTGCATGGCCGCGCGCAGGTCGTTGGCCACGTCCTGGGCATATTCGCCACTGGTGGCGTTGTCCAGGCGCGCAAGGCGACTCAAAGTCAGGTCAGCCGCATCCTTGGGCAGTTCTTTGTGTTCCTTGTTCTTGTTGTTGAACTCGACAATGTGATTCCCCGCAGCGCGGCCAAACACCAGCAAGTCCAGCAGCGAGTTGGTGCCCAGGCGGTTGGCGCCGTGCACCGATACGCAGGAGCATTCACCCACCGCGTACAGGCCATTGACCACCGCATTGGTGACGTCGCCTTGCTTGGTAACCACCTGGCCGTTGATGTTGGTGGGTATGCCACCCATCTGGTAGTGGATGGTGGGCACCACGGGAATCGGTTCTTTGGTGATGTCGACGTTGGCAAAGTTATGACCAATTTCGAACACAGAAGGCAGGCGCTTCATGATGGTGTCTGCACCGAGGTGATCCAGCTTCAACAGCACGTAATCCTTGTTCGGTCCGCAGCCACGGCCTTCCTTGATTTCCTGGTCCATGGAGCGGGACACGAAGTCGCGCGGTGCCAGATCTTTCAGGGTGGGCGCATAGCGCTCCATGAAACGTTCGCCGTTGCTGTTGAGCAGAATGGCGCCTTCGCCACGGCAGCCTTCTGTCAACAGAACGCCTGCACCGGCCACACCGGTGGGGTGGAACTGCCAGAACTCCATGTCCTGCAGTGGCAGGTTGGCGCGCGCAGCCATGCCCAGGCCGTCACCTGTGTTGATGAAGGCGTTGGTCGACGCGGCAAAGATTCGGCCTGCACCGCCTGTAGCCAGCAAAGTAGTCTTGGCTTGCAGGATGTGCACGTCACCGGTTTCCATCTCCAAGGCGGTTACACCGACCACATCGCCTTCAGCGTCGCGGATCAGGTCTAGAGCCATCCACTCGACAAAGAAGCTGGTCTTGGCGGCCACGTTTTGCTGGTAGAGCGTGTGCAACATGGCGTGACCAGTGCGGTCAGCGGCAGCGCAGGCGCGTTCGACCGCTTTTTCACCATAGTTGGCAGTGTGTCCACCAAAGGGACGCTGGTAAATCGTGCCGTCCGGATTGCGGTCAAAGGGCATGCCCATGTGCTCCAGGTCATAAACGACCTTGGGAGCTTCGCGGCACATGAATTCAATGGCGTCCTGGTCGCCTAGCCAATCGCCACCCTTGACGGTGTCGTAGAAGTGGTAGTGCCAGTTGTCGTCATTCATGTTGCCCAGGCTGGCGCCGATGCCGCCTTGTGCAGCTACGGTGTGCGAACGGGTGGGGAAAACTTTGGAGAGAACGGCAACGTTCAGACCGGCGCGGGCCAGTTGGAGCGATGCGCGCATGCCGGAGCCGCCGGCGCCGACGATAACAACGTCAAATTTGCGTTTGGTAACTTGGGTAGCCATGTGTATGTGCCTATGTGTGTGGGGGGCTTGGTGTGTTGTCGGCGATCAGAGACGCCACAAGACCTGAACAGCCCAGCCGGCACAACCGACGAGCCAAATGATGGAGAAAACATGCAAAGAGAGCCGGAGGGATACAGGCTTGATGTAGTCCATCCAAATGTCTCGAATGCCGATCCAGGCGTGGTAGAGCAGGGCGATGATGACAACAAAGGTCAGAAATTTCATCCACTGAGCAGAGAAGATGCCAGCCCATTTGTCGTAGCCGATGGGGCCCTTGGAGAGTAATACCTGTGCCAGCAGAATGATGGTGAACAGGGCCATCAGGCAGGCCGTGACGCGCTGGGCCAGCCAGTCGCGCAGACCGTAATGTGCGCCGGTTGCGAGGCGCTTGGTACCGTAGTTAACTGCCATTTTTATTCCTTGTGTTCTGGTGGAGAGGTCAATACAGACCAAAAAGCTTGGCCGCCAGTGCCAGCGTGAGCAATGTGCCCAGGGTCAGCGTTACGAGAGCCGAGGAACGGCCGAATTCCTTCGTAACAGCATCGTGGCTGAGGTCCATCCACAGGTGGCGCAAGCCAGCAATAAAGTGGTGCAGATAGGACCACATGATGGCCAAGGCGATAAGTTTAAAGAACCAGCCCGGCACGAAACCAATGCCTGCTCCAAACAAATGGGTGAATCGCGCGAAAGAAAACTCGGAAGACACGGAGGTGTCGAACATCCAGATGATGAAGGGCATCAGCACAAAAAGGATGGCGCCACTAACGCGGTGCAGGATGGAGACGATGCCGGCCGGAGGGAGCTTGTAGGAAGGCAGATCCGAGAACGCGTTGATGTTGCGGAATTCGGGCCGTTTGGCTCGGGCGGTTGATGCAAGGTCGGTCATGAATTGCTTTCTTTTCTGTGATGTAACTGCACTGTAATTATTACGCGGTTAAGCAAAATTCTATTGCACCGCATCAATCTGACATTGGACTTGCATAAGCAAATTCAATTCAGTGCGTTGCGATAGTAGTGCGTATCGGTCAGATAAAGACCACGGCGCAATTCCATGGGTGCGTCGTTGTAGGTGTATGCGGTTCGCTCCACGCTCAATAACGGTGTTTGTGCATTGATTTTGAGTAATGCACATTGTTCTTCGTCGGGAAGTACAGCACGAATTTTTTCTTCCGCACGCACCATGCGCACGCCGAATTCAGTCTCAAACAGTGCATACATAGGGCCGTGGTAGGCGCGCAGGCGCTCGGCAGTCAGTCCTTTGAACTGCGCGCCTGGCAGCCATAGGTCTTCCAGAATCGTAGGGTTGTTGGCGAATGAGAGCACACGGCGCACCTGCAGCACCGCCTCGGTCTGGCGTATGGCTAGCGCTTTGGCAACGTCGGACGGGGCGCGCACGCGCTTGCAATCAATGATTTGTCGCTGTGCCGGGCCTTCGCTTTGCAAATCTCCGTCGTCTGGAAATAGACGGAGAAAGCGGTATTGGACGTGCTGCTCCGCATGAGTGGCCACAAAAGTGCCTTTGCCCTGACGGCGTACCAGCAAATTTTCTGCAGCCAATTCATCGATGGCCTTTCGCACAGTGCCTTGGCTGACTTTGAAGCGCACAGCCAGGTCCATTTCGCTAGGAATAGCGGCACTGGGCTTCCACTCGCCCGATTGCAAGCTTTGCAATATCAACGCCTTGATCTGTTGGTACAGCGGGCTGAAAGCCGGTGTTTGGACCGCATTCGGACTGACACCCGGCGCCACTTCGGCACTGGCTGACGACGTGTTTTCAATCAACGGTTGGGGTGCAGTATTCATCAGATTGGTCCGCAAAAACGGTTTGCAAAGTCAGCTTCAAGTCAGTCTCGCAATTTCGAGCAATCATATCTTATATAAGACATAAGACAAGTTGACTTGCGTCCAATTTCAAGGGTAAACTCTGAGGCAATCTGCAGGGCTCAAACCGTGTTGCTTGGGTTCCTGGACAGTGTCTGTTTCA
>CANFNO010000319.1 GCA_947447845.1 Burkholderiales bacterium
GGCGTAAAAGTGCCCGTCACGCGAGCGCTCGATCACCAAGTCGCCATTGGCCAGCACCTGCGTTTGGGTGGGCTGGAGGAAGTGCGTCATCAACAGGTACAGCACGCCCATGACCACGCACCAGAAAATGATCATCGGAAAGAATCCCGATTTGAGCGGTGAGGCGGCCTTGTTGTTCAGATGCTCGGCTGAAAAGCCCGCAAACTTGGCGCGCGTGGCATCCAACTGGCGCTGCTTCTCGCGTTCGCGCTGTTGATCGGTGACATCGTCCCGGTCTTGCATACCCATAGTGTTTTGATCCAAATCTGCTGACTGAAAGAGGCCGGTTTGAAGGCAGCTTGGGCGCCGCCTTGGTTTGCAGACAATGTACGTCAATTCCGTGGCGTGGCGGTTGGGGCTACCCTCTTCATAATGGCAAGTGGTTCACTCCCAAACCGCAGGAAATTGCCCATCAACAAGGCCCGTTCATGAAATCAAAAGCAACAAGAAAAACACTGCTTGGCTTCTGTCTAGCGCTGACCGCATTTGCCACCCATGCTTTCCAGATTGCCAGCCTCTCGCCCCAGGGCGAGGTGGCCCGCGTGCGCCAAGTGCTGGCAAAGTTTGACGACAGCGCAGTCAATTTCGGCGACCCCAAGGCCGAGGCGCCGCTATCGGTGCAATGCAATGACGCACAAGCCGCCAAAGGTTCGGGCCGCTGGGTGAGCGACCGCGCCTGGGCCTATGACTTTGAAAACGATTTGCCGCCCGGTGTGTCTTGCACTGTGCAACTGAAAGCCGGTCTTCAATCGGCCAAGGGCGCGGCTCTTAGTGGCCCCGTCAGCTACCGCTTCAGCACCGGCGGCCCCTTTGTGCAAACCATGCGGCCTTATGAGGGCACGCGCATCGATGAAGAACAGGTCTTCTTGCTGCGCCTCTCGGGCGAGGCCAGCACGGCCAGCCTGCTGGCCCATATGTGGTGCGCGGTGGATGGCTTGGGCGAGCGCGTCGCGGTGCGGCTGATCGAGGGCAAGGATCGCGCGGAGTTGCTCAAGTCGCAGGGTTGGGAGAAAGAGGCGGCCCGCAAGCCGTTGGCCTTCGCGGCCCTGGCCTGCAACCGCCGTCTCACGCCCTCGGCCAAGGTCCAACTGGTGTTCGACAAAGGCGTGGCGACGCCCGGCGGCGTGGCCAACACGGTGGAGAAGCGCTTTAGCTTCCAGGTGCGCGAGCCCTTTGATGCCAGCTTTGCCTGCGAGCGCGAGAACGCGCAAAGCGCCTGCCTGCCGATTCGCCCCATGACGCTGAGCTTCAACGCGCCGGTACCCAAAAAGCTGCTGGAGGGCATTCGCCTTGTGTCCGACAGGGAAACCTTCAAGCCGATCTTTGGGGCCAGCGATAACGGTGACGAAGGCGACGAACATGTGCTGAACCGCATCAGCTTCGGCCCCGTGCTGCCCGAGTTGACTGCGATGCGCATCGAGTTGTCAAAAGACTTCAAAGACGCCAGTGGCCGCAGCCTGCGCAATGCCGGCAACTTCCCGCTCAAGGTGGCCACTGCAGCCATGCCACCGCTGGCCAAGTTTGCATCTGCCCCGTTTGGCATCGTCGAGCGCTTTGCCGAACCGAACGGCGTGGCCCTGTTGCCGGTGACGCTGCGCAATGTGGAGGCCGCGCTCAAGGTGCAGGGGTTGAATGCCGCGCAGGCCGCGCCGACCACCAAGCCTGTGCCAGCAAACAGCAAAGGCCAGGTCAGTGATTTCAAACCCGGCACGGATGCCGAAATCATTGCCTGGTTCCAGAAAATCCAGCGTTACGACAACGCCTCTGTGCCACGCAAACTGGCGAGCGGCGATTCGCGCCTAGCCCTGCCGCCATCGGTTGATGAGAACGACCGCAGTTGGGTGCAGACGCGCATGGTCTCGCTGTTGCACGGCCAGCCGAGCGTCAAGACGCTGGATTTGCCGACGCCCGCAAACAACGACCCGCGCCCGTTTGAGGTGGTGGGCATTCCGCTGGATGCGGGCTTTCACGTAGTGGAGATTGCCTCGCAAAAATTGGGCGCGTCACTGCTGGACGAACGCTATGGCAATGGCCGCACCATGTTCGTCCGCACTTCAGCGCTGGTGACCAACCTGGGCGTGCACTTCAAGCTGGGCCGCGAGAACGCGCTGGCCTGGGTCACGACGCTGGACAAAGGTAGCCCGGTCGCCGGGGCCACCGTGCGCGTGTCTGATTGCAGAGGCCGTGAAGTCACCACCGGCAAGACCGATGCGCAAGGTATTGCCAAGCTGGAAGGAGTGCCTCCACAAGCTCCCTCGTGCGATTTGGAAGGCGCCTACAGCCAGGCTTACTTTGTCAGTGCCCGCGCAGAGCAACCCGCCGGTGATGGCAAAGGCACGGTGCAAGACCTGGCCTTCACCTGGAGCGACTGGAACAAGGGAATAGAGCCCTGGCGCTTCAACCTGCCCACCAGCCAGCGCGTCATGCCGGATGAACGCGCCCACACCATCCTGGACCGCACCCTGCTGCGCGCCGGTGAAACGGTGTCGATGAAGCACATCCTGCGCACAGAAACCAGCAAGGGCTTTGGCCTTGCTGTTACGCAACCAGACACGCTTGTCGTCACACATCAGGGAAGCGGTCAGCAATACACCCAACCCCTGGTTTGGCGCAAGACTGCCACCGGCGGGCAAAGTGCCGAGAGCAGCTTCGCCATTCCGCAAGCGGCCAAGCTGGGCGTGTACTCCGTTGAACTGCGCGGCGCAGGCAATGAGCGCACTTTCTACACCAGCCAGTTCCGCGTGGAGGAGTTCCGCCTGCCGGTGCTGGAGGGGCGTGTAGCACCTGCTGGCAAAGAACAGTTGGTCAACGCCAAGACGGTGCCGGTGGATGTGCAGGTTAACTACGTGTCCGGCGGCCCAGCGGCGAATTTGCCGGTGCGCGTATCGGCGTTGGTGCGTGCCAAATACCTAAGCTTTGCCGACTTCGACGCCTTCAGCTTTTCAGCGCCCCGGGGCAAGACGGAAACCATCACCGCCGGGGATGAAGAGACCGAGAGCAGCAACATCGACTCCCGCGTCATCGCCGACAAACTGCCGTTGACTCTGGATAAGAACGGCGCGGGCAAGACGACGATTGCCGAGGTACCACTTAGCAAACAGCCACAAGACCTGTTGCTGGAGGCCACCTACTCCGACCCGAATGGCGAGGTGCAGACCATCCGCAGCACCCGCACGCTCTGGCCTGCTGCCGTGGTGGCGGGCATCAAGACCGAGGGCTGGGTGTCTAGCGGCAAACAGATCAAGTTCCAGGCATTGGCGCTGGATCTGGCAGGCAAAGCCAAGGAAGGCGTAGCGCTGGAAGTGAAGGCCACGGCGCGCATCGTCACCACCACACGCAAGCGCATGGTGGGCGGCTTCTACACCTATGACAACAAGACCACGGTGAAAGACTTGGGCAGCGTCTGCTCAGGCAAGAGCGACAGCCGTGGCCTGCTGTTGTGCGACGCCACACTCTCTGAGCCGGGCGAGGTGGAACTGGTGGTGACAGCCAAGGACACGAATGGCAACAGCATCCAGGCGGCCAGCTCGGTGTATGTCACCAAGCAGGGCGAGCTTTGGTTTGGTGGCGAGAACCACGACCGCATCGACCTGCTGCCCGAGAAGAAAAGCTACCAGCCCGGCGAGACCGCCAAGTTCCAGGTGCGCATGCCCTTCCGCTTTGCCACCGCCCTGCTGACGGTGGAGCGCGAGGGCATTATCGACACCCAGGTTGTGCAACTCAACGGCCAGGACCCGACGGTACAACTTAAGGTTCAGGAGGGCTGGGGCCCGAATGTGTATGTGAGCGTGCTGGCCTTGCGCGGCCGCCTGCGCGAGGTGCCGTGGTACAGCTTCTTCACCTGGGGCTACAAGGCGCCGCGCGAGTGGTGGACGTCTTTCTGGTACGAGGGCCGCGAATACGTGGCGCCCACCGCGCTGGTCGATTTGAGCAAGCCCGCCTTTAGGCTCGGCGTGGCCGAGATCCGCGTGGGCACCAAGGCCCATCAACTCGATGTGAGCGTGAAGGCCGACAAGGAAAGCTACCCGGTGCGCGGCAAAGCCCAGGTGCAAATTCAAGTGAAGCTGCCCAACGGCCAACCGGCAGCCAATGCCGAAGTAGCGCTGGCCGCGGTGGATCAGGCGCTGTTGGAATTGATGCCCAACGACACCTGGAATCTGCTGGACGCGATGCTGCAGCGGCGCGCCTGGGGCGTGGCAACGTCCACAGCGCAAATGGAAATCATAGGCAGGCGCCACTATGGCCGCAAGGCGGTGCCTGCCGGAGGAGGCGGTGGCCACAGCGGTGCGCGCGAGTTGCTTGAGACGCTGTTGCTTTGGAACCCGCGCGTGCAGTTGGATGCCAACGGCAGCGCGACGGTAACGGTGCCGCTGAACGACGCGCTCACCACCTTCAAAATAGTCGCTGTGGCCGATGCCAGCACCGGCCTGTTTGGCACCGGCTCCACCACGATTCGCGCCACACAGGATTTGCAGATCATCAGCGGCCTGCCGCCGCTGGTGCGCGAGGACGACCAGTTCCGCGCCCAACTGACGCTGCGCAACACCACCAAGCA
>CANFNO010000320.1 GCA_947447845.1 Burkholderiales bacterium
CGCATGAAATTGAAAGATGAAACTTTCACGGTGCAATTGATCGACATTTCGCTCAAAGGCGCCCTGGTTGAATGCGAGACCAGCGACAAGTTCTCGCTGCAAGACCCCTGCCGCCTGTTGCTACCCATGGCGGAGGACGGCAAAGGCATTGTCATGGCGGGCCACGTTGTGCATTTGAAGGACACGCTCGTGGGTATCGAATGCTCAGAGATTGATGTCGCCAGCCTCACCCGTTTACGGCGCCTGATTGAACTGAACTCCGGTGATCCCAGCTTGATGAACCGGGAGATAGCGCAGCTATTTGGCCGGAATTAGCGCGCATTGCGTTAGCGCGTACATACCAAAGTACGCATTCTGAAATGCGGCTCACAGAACGGTACTTGGGACCTGATAAGCAGGTTTGCTCAGCCATGCGCAGATACAAGCCAGGCAGCGCCCTCAGGTATCAGGCTAACCAATCACCCGGAAATATTCGTCAAGCGCGCAGCGGCTGGTGACGGTGGCGTTCACCGGCGCGGCCTCGTCCGCATAGCCCAGCGCCATTCCGCAGACGATGGTGTCCCGCGCATCCAACTCCAGACACCGGCGAATCAGGGTCGGATACGAGGCCATGGCGCCAATGGCACAGGTTGCCAGCCCCTCTGCCTGGGCTGCCAGCATCAAGCCGTAAATGGACATGCCCAGGTCCATGTAGCCACCGCTACCGAAGTCACGGTCAATGGTGACCAAAAGCGCCACCGGTGCGTCGAAAAAACGGAAGTTGCGCTCGAACTGCCCATCGCGTCCGCTGCGGTCTTCGCGGGCGATATTCAAAGCGCCGTAAAGCGCCCGGGCAGCAGCCACCTGGCGGCGGCGCAGCAGCGAGGGCATGGGTTTGGGGAAGTAGGCATAGTCTTCCACCTCCTGCGCGCCAGCGCGAAACGCGGCGACGATTTCGGCCGACAGGCGCTCTCTGGCGAGACCCCGCACCTGCACAAAACTTCCGGGTTGCAAATTGGCGCCACTGGGCGCACGGCGGGCACTTTGCAATATCTGATGCAGCACCTCATCGCTCACCGGGTCCGGCAGAAATGCGCGCACCGAGCACCGGGCATCGACGATGTGGTTGAAGGCCTCAGGCACGTTGTCCATGAATCAGACCAACGCTGCCAAGGCCAGGGTCTGCATGCCTTTGCCACTCGCGCGCTGCAAAAAGTCCTGGCCCATGGCCTCAAAACCGGTCACCGGACTCATGCAGTCGATCAGCAGCACACTGCGTTGCAGCCGCTCGGGCGGCAGATGCACCAGCATGTCGTCCACCGAGGCGGCCACGCAATGGCTAAGAGCTTCGCCCGCCACCAACAGCGTTGCAGTCTGTTCAGCCAGTTTGCGCATCAGCGCCTGGTCAAGATGCGTGCGTGCGTCGTCAAAACGCGGCACTTCCGCGCGAAACACGCTGTACTGCTCGGTCAGCGGATGCTGGCCCTTGAGCACTTTGTGGCAAACCTGTCCGGCCCGCTCTTCCCAGGCGGCGATGGCCTGGGCCAGAGCACTGTGAATGTTGTGTCCCCAAGTGCCCGTGACGCAGTGCACCGGCCAGACGATCAACTGGCGCTTACCGCCCACCTCAAGCGCCCGCAAATAGCGCAGCACTTCGTCGCGCTTTTCGGCATGGCGCGGCGCAAACTTGCCCGCAGCCACATCCGCTGCCGTGATGAGCGTGAAGGGCGCTACCGGCAGGCCCTGCGCGTCCTGCCAGAAAGTAGTGCGCTCCACGCCCACGCTGGAATGCGAATCGAGTGTCACGGTGATGGACTGCACCTGCGCCAGATGACTCAGGAGCCAGTCGGCCAGGCGCTGCATGTCGGCGTTGGCACCGGGCACCGGCAGCGTGGCGCCAGGGACATCCAGAAAATCGTTTTGCGGATCGATGATCAGCAGGTCATAAGAAGACATATCAGGCCTCCGGTTGATATTCAGGGGATTGGTCCAGCGCCCATTGCACTTGTTCGCGCACCACTTCGCTGTCGTGGGTGAGTCTGCGCTGCAGCGCGGCACGCATGCGCTGGCTTAGCGCCTCGTCACGCGTCACCCGCAAGGCATTGCCAAGTGCCAGCGCCACGTTGCGCAGCCAGCGTGCATGGCCGATGCGGCGGATCGGGCCACCTTCGGTGCACTGCAAAAACTGCGCTTCGCTCCAATCCAGCAGAGCGACCAAGTCTTGCCCGGCCAGACCGGCGCGGGCATCAAAGTCCGGCAAGGTGGAGCGTTGGGCATATTTATTCCAGGGGCAGACCAACTGGCAGTCGTCGCAGCCATAAATGCGGTTGCCGATGAGTGGACGCAACTCCAGCGGAATGCTGCCCGCATGTTCAATCGTCAGATAGGAAATGCAGCGTCTTGCATCCAGCCGCTGAGCGCCAAGGATGGCGCGCGTGGGGCATACGTCGATGCAGGCGGTGCAATTGCCGCAATGCCCTTGCACTGCGGGCGTGGCGGGTAACGCCCGGTCCACATAAATCTCGCCCAGGAAAAACATCGAACCCGCGTCCCGGTTCAGCACCAGGGTGTGCTTGCCGCGCCAGCCCTGGCCGCTGCGGGTGGCCAACTCGGCCTCCAGCACCGGCGCTGAATCGGTGAACACCCGGTAGCCCAGTGGGCCCACTTCTAAAGCGATCTCGTCAGCGAGCTTTTGAAGGCGACTGCGCAACACCTTGTGGTAATCCCGTCCTCTTGCGTACAGCGACACCACGCCTTCGCCGGGACGGCGCAAGCGGTGCAACTCCTGCGCTGGCCAGTCATCCGGTGTGTCTGCAGGCAGGTAGTCCAAGCGCGCGGTGATCACGCTGACCGTGCCGGGCACCAGTTCCGCAGGGCGGGCACGCTTGAGGCCATGGCTGGCCATGTAGTGCATCTCACCATGGAAGCCCTCGGCCAGCCAGGCCAGCAATCCGGGCTCTGCGGACGACAAATCCACACCGGTCACGCCAATTTGGGAGAATCCAAGCTTGTGCGCGCTTGCACGGATGTGTGCGAGCAGTGCGTTATCGAATGGAGTGCTGTGGATCATCAATTGCCTATTGTAGAAACCGGGGTGGAATCGAGCCCTGCCGGGGGGCTCCTGCGCCTGCTCTGGAACGATGAAACGGCCACGCAGGCCTTTGCCGCGCAACTGGCCGTTCAGGCAGGATTGGGCAAGGCGTTCATCACGCTGCACGGCGATCTGGGCGCTGGCAAGACCACGTTCACCCGGCACCTGCTACACGCGCTGGGCGTCGGTGGGCGTATCAAGAGCCCCACCTACACCATTGTCGAGTCGTATGACACCGCCACCTTTGCAGCTTGGCACTTCGACTTCTACCGCTTCAATGACCCGCAGGAATGGGAGGACGCGGGCTTTAGAGACATCTTTGCCAGCCCCGGCCTGAAACTGGCCGAGTGGCCGCAAAAGGCCGAGGGCTTGCTACCCGCAGCCGACCTCGACATCGCCCTGCTCACCGAGGGCGAAAGCGCCCGCCGGGTTACGCTGACTGCGCATACATCGCTAGGCCTGGCGCTGCTCCAGGGTCTTTCACCGTCGGAGCGGGCTGCATGAAGCGCCGCAGCGCACTGATACGTGCTGGCAGCGTGGTGCTGTCGCTGGCCCTGCCGCAACTGGTGCGCGGCGCAGCCATCGTCAGCGTACGCGTCTGGCCGGCACCTGAGTATTCGCGGGTGACGATTGAGTCGGACAACGCGCTCACCGCGCAGCAAAGCTTTGTCGGCAATCCACCGCGTCTGGCGGTGGACATCGAGGGCCTGGTGCTCAGCCCCACGCTCAAGGAACTGGTGGCCAAGGTCAAATCGGACGACCCCAACATCGCCGGCATTCGTGTCGGCCAGTTCAGCCCGACGGTGGTGCGGCTGGTGGTGGACCTGAAAAAGCCGATTCGCCCGCAGGTGTTCACCCTCAAACCGGTGGGGGCCTACCAGCACCGCCTGGTGTTTGACCTATACCCGGAACAGGAGATTGACCCGCTGGACGCGCTGATCAGTGAGAAGACGCGAGAAGGCGGCACGGTTGCCGCACCACCGGCCCTGCCGACTTCAGGCGAACAATCCGCATCGGTACCCGCCGACCCTTTGGGTGAACTGATGGCGCGCCAAACCCAGAAGCCCCCCAAGCCCAAAGCGCAGGCCAGCACGCCCGGCGTTGCGGCCCCGCCTGATGCCACAGCTTGGCCCGCGCCACCGACCCAGGCGGCGCCCTGGCAACTGCCGGAAGGCAATGACGACCCGCGTGGCAAGGCTCCAAGCGGTGGCACCGAACGGCTTATCATCATCGCGCTGGACCCCGGCCACGGCGGCGAGGACCCTGGCGCCATCGGCCCGGGCGGCACGCGCGAAAAAGACGTGGTGCTGCGCCTGGCGCACATGCTGCGCGAGCGCATCAACACGGCCTCCGTCAAGGGCAATCCCATGCGTGCCTACCTGACACGCGATGCCGACTTTTTCGTGCCCCTGGGCGTGCGCGTGCAAAAAGCGCGGCGTGTGCAGGCCGATCTATTTGTCAGCCTGCATGCCGATGCTTTTTTTACGCCCGACCCGCAAGGCGCCAGCGTATTTGCA
>CANFNO010000321.1 GCA_947447845.1 Burkholderiales bacterium
GTAGTTGACCGGGGCCGCCACAATCTTGCCCGGGTTAGCCACCGGCGACAGCCAGCGACGCCCCGCCAGGGGCAGCTTGGGCGCGGTGGGCGCGATGCGCGTGATCTCGGCCATCACCGCAGGCAAATGCGTGATCAGCAAATCGTTGCGTGGCAAGGGGTAGTGGCAGGTGGGCAGCACCGACAAAGCGGCCGTCACATCGCGCACACCATCGGCCTCTACCAGGCCGAGTTGGTCGTTGTCGAATCTACAAATTTTCACAGTCAATTCCTTTTGGAGTTGCTGTGTATTTTGCTACGTGGGGAGGGGGTGGTTGGTGGGGGGATGTCTCTTAGGAAACCGGGTGGGTGGCGGTTAAGAAAAGCTCATAAAAGGTTTGAGCATTTCGGTCATTGTCCTTTTTGTGAAGGGTCGCTTTGCAGCGGTTGCTGCCCGCCAGCACCCTGACCGTATAGGTTTGCAATCGGCCAAAAAACGGGCTTTAGAGGCTCTACCCGAAAACGGGTGCTATTAAGCCCCGCCGAGCAACTTGCTCGCGTAAGGTAGTAAGAGTGCCGATACCGCACTGCCAACTGCAATTGCTTCCTCGCCAGCCTTCTTGATCTTGCACAGGTTGTCGGATACCTTCGCGACGCGGTCGACAACGCCGGAGGCGCGTTCAAAGAGACTCTTTGCCGGTGGCTTGGCCGCCTCATAGGCTTGGGCCAATGGCTTCTCCTGCGTCTTGTATGCACCCGCCACCTTCTGGAGGGCGTCCTGGACCGGCCTCACCCCTTGCACGCCGTACATCCGAAGCGCAGACCTGATGGTTTCCACCTGTCGCTGGATGAAGTCGTGCAAGTATGGTGCCATATCAGCCTCGCGCAGTGAGGATTCGAGGGCATCGAGTTCCAATTGCAGTTGCTGCATTTCCTCGGCCAACATTTCGGCCTCGTTTTCATCCCGAAGCGCCCACTCGACCCACTCGAAGACCTTTCGGCATTCCGGCGACTGGATGTTTCCGCGATGGCCGTTCCAGCTTGAATGCAGTTGGCCAGGCGATGCAACTTGAGCAAGTCGTTCAAACGCCGGACTGGTCAGGTTTGCGGGCACCCCATAGGCGTCAAGTCGCTCGCGCGCGAACTTGATCTCGGCCCGCAGCGCCATTACGAGGTTGGCGACTTCATCTTCGATATGAGGAAGGGACTTGTCAAGGTCGAAGACCTCTGCCCATGTTTGGACCATCGCCTGGTTTGTGACCTGTGCAGAAAGGCGGTCATAGATGCGATGAAGTCGGGCGCCAGCATTCATTGGTAGCCTTCGTAGTTCTTGTTGAAAGACTCGAACCCTACGAGCGGAGCAACGGCTTGATGCAGCCGGATAGCCAGGGGCTCGACGATAGACCAAAGGGGAAAGTGCTTCATGCCAGTCTTGATGTATCGAAGGCCCTGCTGGTCGTTTAGTCGAACCAGCATCCTCATAGCATCGCTATCGACCGGCAGTTCATTGAAGACTTCGTGCAGCCCTAACTCCTTGGCTTTTCGATGACACGCGTGCACGTCATGGCCGAACTTCTTCTGCAAGTCCTTAACGCTCACCCCTTTGTGACGTAGGAAAGCCTTGAGGGTCAACTCAATGCCGTGCAGTGCCAGGAAATAGGCCGGAACGGGCGAGATGTGACGGGGCGTCGGATCGTTGGTCTCGACTACTATCGCTGCATGAAGATAGTCGTAGGCATATCGGGCGAGGCCGATGGCGGTGGTCCGGTCTTCGTCTGTGATTGGGATATCCATAGTTATCGCCTACCACTCGTTCCATAGTTTGACCGCTGCGTCTACGAAGGCATCGCAATTCGCTTGCGGCCAGCATGTGTGCAAGCCGTCGCGAAGCAGGTAATACTGCTCGTTGGCACACAAAAGATCGACCTTCTTAGCCTCCAGCTGATACCAATTCAGCGTGTTGACGACGCAATCCTCGTAGCTCGACGTGAGCTTGTCGTTCGGCACGTTGTAGAGCAGGCCTTCGATGTAGTACGAGGGGGCGACGCCAGCCTTTATTAGGCCGTCGTCAACCATCCGGCTGCGCATGTTCTTGAAAACCCGCGCCATAGGTTTCAGCCATTTTGACGACGCTTGATGCTTGGTGGTCAGATTCGCCGAGTGCCGCTTCGGGTAGTTCGCAATCCGCTCGCCTGCAGCGTTGAAGAAGCAGATGCCCTCCACGTACTCCGAGTCGGATGTCGTTTGAAACTTGAAGTATCGTCGGAACTGTGTGGCGACGATCACGTCGGCCTTCCGGCGCGAATCGCTGGAGTCTATGGCGATGGCTTTGTGCCCTGCCTTGACTGCAGACCCATACTGACCAGTCAGCACGGACAGTACGTCGCGCTTGAAATCGACGTGTGTGTATGCCGCGTCGCTGAAGGCCTGCTTGTGTGCCGCCTTCTGTTCATCGGACAGGGCATCAAGATCGCTGAAGAAGCAATCATCAAGTCGGATGACTATGTCCACGTCGCTCTCTGCGTAGATGTTTGTGTCGTTGCCGTACGAGCCCTGGAGGAACACCGTGAAGTTTTTGCCCGCGTAAGGCGTGGTGCTGGCTTCCAGGACGTTCTTGATCAAGTTGTAGGTGTTGCTCGACTGGGTGATCGACCCCTGGTGCGACCACGTTTCGAGCTGCGACTCAGGTATTGGCATCCTCTCCCCTTGGCTACATCAAAAATTCGCGAAGCTGCTTCTCGCGTGAGGCGAACGACTCCCTCCCGCGCTGGAACAAGATGCCCAGTTTCTTGAGGTCGTGTTCCAACAAATCTGTGGCCATCTCCGGCGTGACGTAGGAGTCGCTGATCCGGATGGTTGGCACGTCGTGGAAAAGAATCTGGCGCAATTGATCCATCGACTGCGTGTTGATCTCCAAGGTCTTCTGCAGCAGCTGGACGCTGACCAGAAACTTCTTAGCCAGCCACATCTTCAGTCCCGGGTTCGGCTCCGGGTAGATGCCCACGCCGATGCTCACCAGTCGGATGTCGTTGCGCTCGCGCTTTAAAGCCTGCAAAGAATCTGCGATCGCGTACAGCGTCGGGTTGTTCGCGCAGTACCCACCGTCGACCAGTTCGATATCCTCGCCCATCGAGGTCCGGACGATCGTGCGCTCGAAGAAGGGGTAGGCCGAACAAGACGCCTTGACGGCATCAGCGATGCTCACGCCGAAGCCGGGAACGAATGTACTGACGCGGCCATGGGCTTGGGCGACGCTGCTTTTGAAGATCATCGGACGCTCGGTGAGCCATTTGGCAGTAACTACCCCGATGCCGGTTTTCACGTCACTGAACGTCGCATCGCCGAATACCTCGCTCGCCAAATTCTTCAACGCCGCTGACCTGGCCGACGCTGTCTTGTGTGACATCACAGCGGGCACATGCTTGCGGTACAGCTCGAGGGTATCGTCGACTCTGTGGCCGAGCGCTATCAGTGAAGCGATAATAGCTCCCGTGCTCGTGCCGAAGACTAGATCGAATTTCTGTTGCAGTGGGCACCCGATCATCGCCTCGATCTCCTTCAGCACCCCCAAGGTGTAGAAGCCCTTTGCCCCACCCCCATCCAGCGTGAGCACGCGCAGCGGCGTTGCTGCACTTTGTCCCTCTTGTCCGTCTGACATCGTTGCCGACCCTCCCTGGGTTGTTAGTTAATAGTACCTCAGTAGTACAAAATTATGGCTAGCACTGGGTCTTACCGGAGGACGCCTTACGTACGGAAGAGCTTGCATCGCTTAGAAACACAGATGCACTTCGGTGACAGGCTTCTTTAACGGCGCCCCGATGCCCGCTTTGGGTCGATAGATGTCAATCAGGCTTGTTCGCGTCGATGACTGCAATCAGCCTAAAGCCGATATACAGATAAGCCCCTCACCAAGTGCAGCATGCAACTGTCTTTTGACAGACAGACATACTTATTTTTTCCTTCAGATTTTTTGTTATCTATATGCTGCCTAAATTACAAACCTATAAATTCATCAAAACCTTCAATTAGCAGTTAGAAAAAGTATTTTCTATATACGCAAGACCAAATTCCAATTACTTCGCATCCTATGTTCTTCGCTGTCATACCAAGCTCTCTAGGTATGGGCGCATGACGTTGGCAACGCGGCAATGCTCAGCGGCCTTCCAAAGTTCATCCATCGTGACCTTTTTTTGTTGCCATGCATCTCTCAATGCCTCTAGCGCCACATCAAGTCCAATTTTTTTTCTGAACTTGAAACAGTCGGTAATCGTCTTGGCAATGTGTGTGACGGGAATTTGCACTACACCATCCACGGCTGTCTGCGTGATGCCATATTCAATGTCGCTCATTCGAACAATGCGCAATGGCGGATGGTCCACCTTGGGGGCGCGGGCTTTTTGTCTAATTGCCACCCACACCTCATCTGATCTGTACGCGCACCATCTGCCGCCCCACAGAAAACCCCTACCACCCACCATGTGCCATGGTGATAGCCTCTGCCCACTCAAACAAGGAATACCCCGTATGTTGAAACACTTGGTGTGGGCCGTGGCCCTGGGTGCATGCAGCTTGTTGCCACTGGCCCATGCGCAAACCGCAGCCGCCA
>CANFNO010000322.1 GCA_947447845.1 Burkholderiales bacterium
CTGAGGTGATTGTCAGCGCCGGTGGCATCAACACGCCCAAATTGTTGATGCTCAGCGGCATTGGCGACGAAGCACAACTGCGCCAGCATGGCATCAAGACTTTGGTAAACGCCAAGGAAGTCGGACGCAACTTTCAGGACCACATCCTGCATGGTGGATGCATCTGGGAGCCCAAGGAACACATTCCTCACCGCAATAGCGCGGCCAATGCAGCGGGCTTCCTCAAGAGCCAGGCAGGGCTGGTGTCACCCGACGTCAACCTGGTGCAGATCGAGCTGCCCTACGCCAGTGATGTGGTGGGCAAGGAGTACTCGCCTCCCGGCACCAGCTGGGCACTGTGCGCTGGGCTGGTAGCACCCAAGAGCCGTGGCGAGATTCGCCTGAGCTCCGCTAACCCGACTGACCGCCCAGTGGTCGATGCCCGCTTCATGAGCCATCCCGATGACGTCAAGGCGCTGGCCTTTGGTATCGAGGCCTGCCGCGAGATTGGCAACTCGGCTGCCATGAAAGATTTTGTGAAGCGCGAAGTGGCACCCGGCAAGGCTTTGACCGGCAAGGCCATGGAAGACTTTGTACGTAATGGCGCCACCACCTACTTCCACCAGTCCGGCACCTGCCGCATGGGCAAGGATGGCGAGGCGGTGGTGGACAGCAAGCTGCGAGTGAACGGCGTAAAGGGTCTGCGCATTGCCGACAGCTCCATCATGCCGCGCATTCCCGGCGTGGCCACCATGGCGACCTGCGCGCTCATTGGCGAACGTATGGCCGACATCCTGACCCAAGGCGCCTGAAGCCTTTTGGACCGACAAATAGAACGAAACATTAATCAAAGGAATACAACATGGAATCCCAACTCATTATTGACAACCAATCCGTTGGCGCCCAGTCAGGTGCTACTTTCAACCGCGTTCACCCCAGCACCGGTGAAGTGGTGACCAACGCCGCCGCCGGCGGTGTGGCAGATGCAGTCGCCGCAGCGAATTCGGCACAAGCTGCCTTCCAATTCTGGCGCAATAGCGGACCATCAGAGCGCCGTCGTCTGCTGCTCAAAACTGCGGATGTGCTGGAAACTATGACGCCGCAATTTATTGAAGCTATGGGCGCTGAAGTCGGTGCCTCTGGTTTGTGGGCCGGCTTCAATGTGTTTCTAGCCGCCAACGTGTTCCGTGAAGCGGCCTCCATGGTCACCCAAATTCAAGGTGAAACCATTCCTACCGACAAGCCGGGTGCGCTCTCCATGACGGTGCGACAACCTGTGGGCGTGGTGTTGAGCATCGTGCCGTGGAATGGCCCAGTCGTGCTGGCCGCTCGTGCCATTGCTTACCCGATTGCCTGCGGCAACACCGTGGTGTTCCGTGCGTCAGAAGCTAGCCCGAAGACCCATGTTCTGGTGGCCGATGCACTGGTTGCAGCCGGCTTCCCGCCAGGCGTTTTGAATATGGTGACAAATGCGCCCAAAGACGCGCCCGAAGTGATCGACGCGCTGATTGAACACAAGGCCGTGCGGCGCATTAACTTCACCGGCTCCACTCGTGTGGGCCGCATCATTGCGCAAAAAGCAGCAACGCAACTGAAGCGTTGCCTGTTGGAGCTAGGTGGCAAGTCGCCCCAGGTGGTGCTGGACGATGCCAATATCGACGAAGCTGTGAAGGCTGCCGTGTTTGGCTCCTTCCTGTACCAAGGCCAGATTTGCATGTCCACCGAGCGCCTGGTCGTTGACGAAGCCGTGGCCGACGAATTCGTTGCCAAGTTTGCTGCCCGTGCGAAAGAACTGGTGATGGGTGACCCACGCGTCAATCCCGGTTGCGTGATCGGCCCCATGGTTTCCAGTGAATCGGGCACTCGCCTGAATGCCATGATCGACGATGCATTGTCCAAGGGCGCCACACTGGCCTGCGGTGGTAAAGCTGACGGTGCCATCATGTCCGCAACCATCGTGGACCATGTCAAGCCAGGCATGATCATCTATGGCGATGAAACGTTTGGCCCCATTACCACCGTGGTTCGCGTCAAGGGCGTGGAAGAAGCTGTGGCCGTGGCTAACGACAGTGACTATGGTCTGTCCGCAGCGGTGTTTGGTCGTGATGTCACTCGCGCGCTGGACGTGGCAATGCGCATCGAGTCAGGCTCGGTGCACGTCAACGGCTCCACCGTGCAGAACGAAGCGCAGGCACCCTACGGTGGCACCAAAAATAGTGGCTATGGCAAGTTTGATGGCCGCGCGGTGGTCGATGAGTTCACCGAACTCAAGTGGATCACCATAGAGCCATCCGTTCAGCAATATCCGGTGTAAATGGTAAAAATTTTGGGGTGCGATTCGTGCACCCCAAGTTGAATATTCTTTCCAAAACACTATCGAATTTCGATTTGCAACGAATGCACGCCTTAAACCAAATACCCGCTCGCATAGCGCTCGGCGTACTGCTAGCAATGGCGGTTGGTTATCTTCCCCTTGTACTGTCAGTACTCGAAACGCTTTCGTATGAGTCGGCAGTTAACTACGATTTTGGGGCGCTACGTGGCATCGACCTTTTTTATTGTGCCTTGGGTGGCCTTTCTTTCGGACTTATAGTTGCCAGGCAGTTAGTTGCCCAGTTTGGTGCGGCAGTAGTTGTGAAGTCGGGGGCCGTACAAATGACTGCGCTTCTCATTGCCAGCGCCTACACGGGAAATAGTGCAGGTGAACTGCTCACGTTGCATTTTGCCTTGGGCTTTACTGGGGCTACCACAACGCCAATGGTTTATCTCAAGTTACTTGAAAAGCGCTTGGTACCGCAGACACAAGCGCTAGCCGCTGTAATTTGCTTGCTGGGCTTAAGCCTGGGGCTACTGGTTCTACCAGTAGGTGTCCGATGGTTGATCGATTTCCATGGATGGCGCACCGCGAGTGCAGCGACGGCAATCTTGTTTGGCTGTGTGAATTATTGGGTATGGAGTGCTCTATTCAGCCACAGCGTTGCATGCCAAGTGCGGCACTAGTTACTCCAGGCGATTCAAAAACCACGGGGAAATTTCGAGGCCAGAAAGCAGACATGGAGCAAAACCTGTAAGTGGTCGAGTCCTAAGCTACCGAAGTCCGGAAATCTATGTGGAACTTGAATTAGAACGTTTCACTCGCGTCAGTCCGTATGGCTGCTTGTGGGATGTGCCGCTGAAATTAGCAATGACTGCATTGGAGCGACGGTCATTTCTTGACCAATATTCTGTATGGCTCCTAACGCGGCATGGCCGAAGTGACCGGCGCGCATTTGAAAGTCAACTAAGGGCACACTGCTCCTCAACCCTAGTGACTGCAATCCGGCACTCTGATTTTCAGGAAATTCTGAACGTCGGGTATCTGGCACGGCAAATGAGCGCTGCTGGACACGTAATGAGCCGAAGGACTAAACCGCTGTCGCGGTAGTCTCCGAACCTGCATGTGTTGAGAGCGCCTGCAGAGTTGGTGTCGATGTAGTGAATTGAGGCAATTGGCCTCGTTCACACAGGAGCACTGACATGCAATCATCGATTCCAACCGTCTCCCCGCTGCGTAAGCGCATGGTGGAGGACATGCGACTACGCAAGCTCGCCCCCAAGACCCAAACGGCCTACATCCGGGCGGTGCGTAAGTTCACCAAATTCCTTGGACACTCGCCCGACACAGCCACCGATGAAGACCTGCGGCGGTTTCAGTTGGATATGGTGGACAAGGGCACCTCACCCATCACGCTCAACGCAACCATCGTGGGCTTGAACTTTCTGTTCGAGGTCACCCTGGGTCGCCCTGAGGCTATGGCCAAGATGCAATCGGTGCGCGTGCCGCTGAAGTTGCCCGTGGTTTTGAGCAAAGACGAGGTGACCCGATTGCTGGGCTGTGTGTCCCACATCAAACACCAGACAGCGCTGTCAGTGGCGTATGGCACCGGGCTGCGGGTCAGCGAAGTGGTTGCGCTCAAGGTCACCGACATTGACAGCCAACGCATGACGCTGCGCGTAGAACAAGGCAAAGGCCGCAAGGACCGGTACGCCATGCTCTCTCCGGTGCTGCTGGAGCGCCTGCGGGTATGGTGGCGTGTGGCCCGCGCCCAAGGCAAGATGCTTGATAACGGCTGGTTGTTTCCGGGCCTTGATCCGCTGCAGTCGCTGGGTACACGTCAGCTCAACCGCGCCATCCATGACGCCGCCACCATGGCTAAGATCGACAAGCGCGTCTCCATGCACACGCTGCGTCACTCCTTTGCCACCCACCTGTTGGAGCAGAAGGTCGATATTCGCGTGATCCAAGTGTTGCTGGGGCACCAACGACTGGACACCACTGCGCATTATGTCCAGGTGGCAACCGACCTCCTGCGCGAAGTCATCAGCCCGCTAGAGACAACGCGCAAACCGGCACCAAGACAGAGCGAACAAACCTCATAGGCCACCCCCGTGGGGCCTGGTGCCCTGGAGGTGGCGGACATCTTCCGCACCCATGGGCCAGCCTGGCGGCTTGCTCAGCGCTCCCACCTGAGCCTGGGTCAGCTCAAGGTCATGACAGCGATCGAACAGTGCCGTACTGCGGCGCTGGGGGGACACGTTTTGCGCTGCACGGACTGCCAGAGC
>CANFNO010000323.1 GCA_947447845.1 Burkholderiales bacterium
GGCCAGCACGAAGCCGCTGCGACACGGCCTGAACTGAAGTCGGTTCGCCTGTTCAGAAGCACCTGGTCCAAGCTCAGTGCGGACAAACAACTCAACGCGGCACTGGATAAAGCTCCCAGGAACGCCGGCCCCATCAATTCCCACATGCTGGTTTTGCGCTCGCTGGCGCTGATGCGGGACATCTCGCCCGATTACCTGAATCGTTTCATCTCATACGCCGATACGCTGGTTCATCTGGAACAAGGCGAGAAGCCGAAAACGGCCCTGCCCAAAACGGTGTCTGACGGTGCGGTCAGCAAAAAAGCGAAGGTGCGGCGCCCAAGCGCAAGCCAATCAGGAAGCAGTAGCGCCTAAAACCCGTCGAAGTAACGATAAGGCCGATTAATTTGCTAAAAATTGCCAAAATCCATGTTGGACTAGGTGGTTTATTTCGATGCAGTGCGCTGCAATGCAGGCTAAGATATTCGTTGGGAATAACTCGATGAAACTGTCTGATGGGATTCCAACATGAAGAACACTTTGGTACGTAAATTTCAGCCGCCTACGGCCAACGCGCCGTCTGGCGAATCGAGCCCCGGCAAACCTGCTACACCCCCCGCGCCACAAGTGGAAAGTCCACCTGCCACAGACTTCGACATCCCCGAGATCAACACCAACTTCATTGACAACCTGTTTACCGATCCCACGTTTGTTGACCGGTTTGATGTGGCGTTTGGACAAACGGTTCCCATGGGGCTGGAACATGAGATGAAGACACCTTCCACCCGCGTTGAACCGGACGACACAAGCCATGATTGGCCGGACATGCTGGATATCTCTTTCCCTAAAGCCAAACCCGATTGACGGACTAGTTTTATTGGCCTCTCGACCGGCTGCAGAATGCAAGCCGTTGCCCATCTGGCAAGGCGCGGGCAAGCCCAACGCGCATCAATGACCGCACAAACACCTACGTAAACACACCTACCCGGGCTAGGTGACTGAGCCGGGAATCACCGACTTCTTTGAAACGACACTGCTTGAAAGGCAAGTGACGTGAAAGGAATCCGTGATGAACACAGTGGCTAACTCAAAAGGCGGGATGCAGCCGATCCAGGTGTGGGTCGTCCGCGGCGTGGCGGTCTTTGCAACGCTGGCGCTATTGACGATATCGGCGCCGCTGATCTGGGCCGCCGTCTCTGCCGGGGCTGGAATCGCCGCATTGGCCGGGATGGCATTCGTAGGCTTTACCTGCCTGCAATTGGTGCCACTCGGATTGCAAAAACTCGAAAACAAAATCCTGGTTTTGAGAAAGGCAGAGGCCCGTCAAAACCCGATCGAGCAATTGCAGAATGATTGCCTCAAGCGGGAGGAGCGCTTGCAATCATTCCGGCGTGCGCTGGTCACCATTGGCGGGCAAATCGAATCCATGAGCCAAATGGTGGATGAAAGACGCCACACAGATCCGGAGCATGTTCTGGTGCGCCAGGACCGGGCACTAAAGAGCATGACGCACTTCTATCACGCCAACATCCGCCGTCTGGAGGAGGCGCAGATCACCCTCGAGGCTTTCCGTCACCAGATCAAGCAAAAGATGTTTGAGTGGGAGTTTGCGCAAGCCGGCAAAGTGGTCATGGCCGCCTTGAACCCCCGCGAGATGGAAGACCTGATGCAGGATCTTTTGACCGACGAAGCCTTGCGTGAAGTGCAGACCCGATTCAACAGTGTTTTTGCTGAGCTGGATGTCGAGATGCGCTCCATGAGTTCGCCGACCCATGATTTCCTGGCGCAGAGCGAGCTGGAAAAGATGGACGCGCTGACGCTTCCGGAAATTGCACAGAAGAGGAAATTCCAATGAACTTCTGGAAATTACTGCGCTGGATCTCAGCCGCACTATTCATTGTGCTGATCATCCTGAGTCTTGTGTCTGCGCACACACGCTTTGATTCCCAAACTGGCGACGCCCCGCGACCCGCCCCCCTCATCGTCCACTAGAAACCCAGGAGCAAACCATGAAGCTAGCCAAAACGAAGCAATTCCTCATCGCCGCACTAACCTGCCTTTGTGCCCTTGCCGGCAGCCCCTTTGCCCATGCGCAGGAAGCGCAAGCCGACTGCGCGATCCGCATTGGCGGTGGCCCGAAAGGCAAGGTCTATGAATTGATGATCAAGGACATGCAGAGCGTCTGCGGTGCCGAGGTCGCCATTTGCGCCGTGCCCAGCATTGGCGGCCTGCCCAACCTGATGATGTTGTCCTCCAACCAGACTGAGTTGGGCATCGCACAACTCGACACGCTGCAAGTCATGGCGAGTGGAGGGGATGAAAATATTTCCGCCCTGCAGGCCGTCATGCCCTTGCACACCAACTTGCTGCATATTCTGTCGTTGCGTGATGGCTCCCGTGTGGGGGTTACACGCATGCCGTTTTCCGGTCAGACACAGGTTATTCGCAAGTTCTCGGAACTCAGGGGGATGAATATCGCCGTCGTGGGGTCGACCCAATTGCTGGGCCAAACCTTGAACAAGCTAACCGGCTATGGAATGGAACTTCTGCTGGCCGAGACCGACGACATCGCGATCAAGATGCTGCAGAGCAACCAGGTGCAGGCCATTTTTACAGACGGTGGCTGGCCCTTGCCATCCATCGCCGGGCGCTTGCCCACCAGCGGACTTTCGCTGGTGGAGTTTGACCTTCCGGCGCCACCGCGTTTCACCATCGTGCAGCGCACCTACCAGAACCTGGATTCGTTCAACAACAAGTACCTGGGCTCCCCCAACATGCTGGTTACCCGCCCGTTCAAGGCCAGCGGTGATATGGGCAAAAAAGTGGCCGCACTGCAAAGCTGCCTGATCCGCCATTTGGAGGAACTCAAGGAAGGGCGCTTTCAGGCCGCGTGGAAGGATGTGAAGGACCCTTTCAATACCTTGGGAGTGGCGCGTTTTGCACCAGCCGTAAGCGACAAGACAAAGGTCAGCGCCCGTTGAGCGGCAGGTGTCTGGAGTGCGGTAAACCCCGGACCCAATTTTGCCTGTGAGGGCCAAGGGTAACCACGTATGTATTGGCACCTATAGCGCCTGCACAAACCCGTGGTTGAATGGGGCCTAGAGATTTAAATATAAAACTATGGGTCGGGAGTTTCGGGCTTCTGCCGGGAGGATAAAGCGTGAAGAATTCGAAGTCCCGATTCTCGCCCCAGATCAATGGGCGCTTGACGGTTTTACTGCTTGCGGCATTGCCTCTGATTTTTGCCATTGTGTCCGTGGCGTTCATCGTCCAGTCTCAATTTGACAATTTGTCCACGGTTCAATTGACCTCAGTCGAACCGATCTTGCTGCAAGCCAGAAAAGACGAGATCCGCGACTTTGTAGAAACCGGACGCAAAGCGGTGGCGGGCTTGATCAAACGTAACGGCGACAACCCGCAGACGCAGCACGAGGCGCGTGAAATGCTGCGCAGCATGGACTTCGGCGCCGACAATTATTTCTTCGTTTATGACACCCGGGGCATCAGCGTGATGCACCCCAGGTTGCCGGCCATGGAGACCCGAAATTACTGGGAGCTCAAGGACCCCGACGGCGTCATGATCATTCAGCGTCTCATTAAGGAAGGAGCGGCTGGCGGCGGCTTTGTGGAGTTCTTGTGGCATCGCCCCTCGACCGGAAAGGACGAGAAAAAGATTGGCTATGCCGTCATCATTCCGGAGTGGAACTGGATGATTGGAAGCGGCCTCTATCTCGATGCCCAGCAGGAAACCGAGAGTCGTCTGCGCCAATCGATCATCAATGCCAACAAAGCCACCCGTCAGCAGATTTTGCTGGTCTCCTTTGCCGCCATCCTGATGGTGTTCGTGGGCGTGTTCACACTCAATCTGTATGAACAGCGCAAGGCCAATACCAAGGTACGGTTCCTGGCCCAGGAAGTGGTTCGCTCACAGGAGCTTGAGCGAACCCGCGTTGCCAGGGAACTCCATGACGGCGTGAGCCAGTCGCTCGCATCGGTCAAGTTCACCATGGAATCGGCAGATATTTATCTGGACCGTGGCAAGACGGAGCCTGCATCGCTGTCCCTGAAGTCATCGATTGCGCAGTTGATTGCCGCCATGATTGATGTGCGGCGGATTTCACATGACCTCTATCCCACGATTCTGGACGACGGGGGTCTTGGCGTCGCCATTGAGCAGTTGGGCCGCGAATTCAGCACACGCACCCGGGTTCCGGTGTTGGCTGAAGTGGCACCTGTGCCGCTGCTCAAGCGCGAAGTGGCGTGGGCGCTTTACCGCTTTGTGCAACAGGCGCTCGCCAACATAGAGAGCCATGCACACGCCAGCACGGTCCGAGTCACTTTGAATTTCTCTCAGGGAATTCACCTGCAGGTTGGCGATGATGGAATTGGATTCAGCGTGATGGACAGCATGCAGCGCCGCAGCGGGCTGGGGCTGACAAGCATGCGCGAGCGAATTGAAATGTTGGGTGGCGAGTTTGAGATCCAATCTCGGCCCGGGATGACTATTCTGAAGGCCTACCTGCCTTTGGAATCTTTAAGGACAGATTGACCCCATGACTACAACTGAACCAGAAATTACGAAACACCAAGA